>NZ_BAAHXB010000103.1:0-20159 GCF_054657215.1 Endothiovibrio diazotrophicus | reverse complement strand
CATCTACAACCACTTCGGCGGCAAGGAGGGCATCGCCAAGGCCCTCTACCACCACCTGATCCACGAATTCGAAGAAATGGTGCAGGAGGTGCTGGCCGAGCCGGCGAGCCAGCGCGAGCGCTGCAACCGGATCATCCAACTGCTCTTCGAATACACCGAGAGCCGGCGCAACATCATCGCCTACATGCTGCACGCCCGGCATCGGGAGTTCCTGCCGGACGAACCGCCGCTGTGGGATTCCGCCCCGTTTGTCGCCCTGCGCGATATCGTGCGCCGAGGTATGGAGTGCGGGGAGATACGGCGCGGGGATCCCTGGGTCGTCACCTCGAGCGTATTTGGCGGGGCCATCCGGATGATCCATCTGCGCCTGGACGGCGTGATCGAGGGGCCACTGATGGACCGTTACGACGAACTCGTCGATTGTACCTGGCGGGGTCTTCACCCCGTTTAGGGACGCGGAAAGATCTAACCGTCACAGCCCGTTCCACATGAACAATAAAATCATCCAACTTGAGATCAAAACCCTCGGTGACTTGAGTCAACGTGCCGATCAGCACAATACGCCATTGCCAAATGAATGGATTGACTGGCTGTGCAGGAATATCCCTGAGACGCAAGCAGTGGAATACCGCTTGCTTCCGCCGCCCGGCGCCTTGGGCATACTGTTGCCACACACCAAGGTGGTACTCAAAGTTCCGTTATTCTTCTGGGGCGCGCTTCAGGCGCTGCTGTCCGCCGCCGGGGTTTATCATCTCCAAGGCGACGCCTTGAGTCAGGCATTGCTCGGTTTGGGCATAGGCAACGCGTTGCGTGACTTGAACAATGCGTTTGTCAAATTGAAAGAGCATGAAGGTCATTACTGCGGTTATTCCGCTCTGACAATGGCGAACTATACCGGTCATAGCGGTTTCGCCGCACTGCCTTGCAGCGCGGAAGAAGCGTGGAAAAAACATCATAAACTACAGAAGAACTGCCCGGTGACGGGATGCCGTTTTCATAAAAATGGATGCTGCTTAACCGAACATGAATTCGCGGGGATTCTAAGAGAGCTGCTCAGCTTGGGCGTGGCCAAAGAGGACGATGGCACATGGCAAATCATTTTCTGAGTCCACATCTCAAGCACGGTACCTCGCCGGCATGGTTTCAGCCCTTGACCTTGCTGGCGGGTCTGCCATCCCGCGTAGCGGAGATGGAGTCAGACCTGCACAAGGCGGCACTGATTCACGAAAACGTGCATTACCTGCAAGCGGTCACCGGCTTTTTCGGCATTTATCGCTTTATGGCGATGTGGCAATCCTTGTCCTTCCTCGCCAAGCTGCGTAGCGCCCGCGAGGCCGCCGAGCTGAATGCGGATGAGATTGCCGGACTGCAGCGGGAACACGCGCAAAACCAAGACAAACTGGCGATATTTCAGCCTTATCCCTCGATCGACGTGCCCGCCGATGGATTTGAAGGTGAAGGAGAAGAGGGGCCGCGTTGGGTAGAGATGCCGGATGACCGCCACCAGGGCGCCTACTGCAAGGTCTTGCCGAACGGCGACCGGCGCTTGATATTTTTCGATATCGTAACGTTACAGGAATCGATGGCGATGGCCTTGGAGCAGTGGTACGGCTTCAACCCCGATGTCTACGCCAAGGCCCGCGCCTCCGCCGACCCGCAACTCTTCATCTACGCCGCCGGCGCGGAGGCCGTCCGGGAGTTGACCGGATGGGGCGATTCAGAAGCCGTGTGGTGGGTGACGTATGCCCTATGTGAATATGCACTGAACCACCCGACACCCAACCATGTCTTCTTCCATGGCGCGCGCCTCGCCGGACAACAATGGCCGGAAGCACCGGGCGTGGAGGAACTGGAGAACCTTTACACGCTGCTTGTGGCGCAGTTCGAGTTCGAGGAAGTAGAACAGATACGCGCCGACGTCTTCAGCCATGTCACCGAACGCCTGAAGAAACGCCGGCCGCAGGAAGAGAGCGACCACTTCGACGCGGCGGTTTACAGTCTGCTGGACGTCATGGACGCCGCAATTCGTCTGCGTCGGCAACGTCCCCACGTTTTTGCGCTGTTTCCCCTACGGGATCCAAGCAACGAATATTTCCTGGAACACTTCCACATGCCGGTTTTCAGCACCGGTGAAGCGATCTCCCGCCTCTGTACAGACCCCAATCGCTCCCATGGCGTATTGTTCATGGTCGCCGCCTTTCACCGCCTGTTTTCACTGGTGGCGCCAGAACACAATCCGGCGGAGTGCCCGTTTGCCCATTTGGATGCCTGTCAGGTGGAACGGACCCCTGAATGCTATTCCGCCCCTTGGCGCAAAGGCTCGGCAATGCGCCCAAGTCAGGAATTGTGTTTATACGGATTCGTCGATCACGGTTTCGAGTTGCTCCCCCGCAACGGGTAGAGCATTGCTCGAAACGCTGCGCGGCATGCAGCCGCTTCGGCATCGGCGGCAAGCTTCCCAGACGACCGATCGGAGCGGGAGGGGACGGCCGGTTGGTCAGAGGACATTGTGGCTGCACGGCACGCAGTGGGGATGCATCGGCGTGCCGAGCCGGTCGGCCAGCTCCATGGCGCGCCGGTGGATCGACATCATCGCCTCCACCGTGGGCTCGGGGTGGCGGGCGAGGAAGATGCCCGGCGCGGCGACGAAAGGGCTCAGCTCCACCAGCACGCCGCGCCGGGCCAGTTCGTCCACCGCCTTGAGGGTCTCCTCTTCCGGCTCCAGCCCCACCAGCAGCACCGAGCGCACCTTGCCCGCGCCGAAGCGCTCTACCGCCTGCTCCATGAACAGCAGGTAGCCCTCGCGGCCGATCTCCGCCTTCTCCGGGATGTGCCGCCGGCGCGCCTCCTCGCCGCTCAGCTCCAGGTTGACCGAAAGGGCATCGTAGCCCCACCCCTTGAGCCGTTCGGCGAAGTTGCCGTAGGTGCGCCGGGTGGGGTTTCCAGGATGGAGGCCGCGCGGGGCGAGCATCAGGTCCCAGGCGAGCTGGGAGAAGCGCCGCGGGAGTTCGGCGTAGACCTCGTTGAGGTAGGCGTAGTCCGGCTTGGCCGGGCGGGCAGTGCCACCACTCACCAGGACGTGGGGGTGGGGCAGGATGCGGTCGGCGAGTGCCACCTCCAGCGCCTCGGCCAGCTCGTCAGGGGTGTTGCGGCGGTAGGCCAGATCGGGGTAGTTGCAGAACTGGCAGTGGAAGGCGCAGCCGTGGATCGGGGTGAGGCGCACCCGGTCGGCGTGGGTCATCGCCACCATGCGGATCGACTTGCCGCTGCTCAGGCGATGCCCCTCCAGGGCGTAGGCCGGTGCTGGTGCCACCGCCACCGGGTGGTGCTCGTCGGCGAAGGGGATGAAGAAGCGTTCGCCGTCATGGTCGAGGGGCAGGTGGTGGGGGCTGTCGGGGCGCAGCCGGGCGTTGGCGTAGTGGTCGCCGGGCAGGCGCAGCACCAGGCCGCTGGTGGTGGGGTAGTCGCGCACCGCCGGCGCGCCCCGCCGCGAGGCGGGCAGGGCGCCGAGGGCGGCGTCGGTGGGAAAGATGCCGCGGGCGAGCAGTTCGAGCTTCAGCCGGTAGGACATGGCGCGGCGGGACGGGCCGGCGGCGCGGCGAGGTGGCGCGAGGCGGTGAGGTAGAGCTGCAACGCCTGGATCGCCATGGCGGTGGCGGCGGCCAGCGGCATGTCCGCCACCGGCTCGTGCCAGTGACCGTGCTCCGGGTGCTGTTCGCGCAGGATCTCGCCGATGGTCCGCTCCAGTCGGCCCCACAGCGCGTCGCCGGGCTCTGCCCAGGGGAGGGGCGCGCCGTCGGCGAGTTCGTCGCGCCCCTGATTGAAGAGGTCCAGCAGCAGGATCGCCACGGTGACGTCGTAGCGGTTGGACCACTTGCCGTAGCTGTCGTGGAGTCGCTCGCGGCGCGGCACGCGGAACTCCACCTCGGCGATGCGGCGGTAGTCGGGGCGCCAGTGGGCCTCGGCCAGGGCGATCAGGTCGTCGAGATAGGGGGCGATCCCGGCGCGCAGGTCGGGCAGGGCACGATAGAGGGCGAGCAGGCCGGTGCCGCACCAGACGGTGGCACGCAGAACCTCCTCGGGGCCGTAACCGGCGAGGTGGTCGTCGAGATAGGGGAGCCAGGCGCTGCGCCCCTCGAAGCGCACCGAGCGCTCCTGGAGGAAGGCCCAGCCGCGGCGCAGGGCGGCCTCCACCTCGCCGCGCAATCGGTCGCCCCCCGTCTCCCCCTCTCCGCCATCGAGGAGCGGACTGGGCAGGGAGAGGGCGAGGGCCAGCAGGGTCTGGGCGGTGGTGAACTCGTACGGGGGGACCGCCACCCGGTCGCCGGGATAGCGATAGATCCCCCAACCACCGGCGGGGAGCTGCATCCGCAGCAGGAAGCGGATCCCTCCCGCCAGCGCCGCGCCGATCGCCTCCCGCCCCGTATCGAAGGCGCCGTAGCGGGCGGTCAGGTCGTCGTATTGGTCGTGGAGGGAACCGAGGGCGAGCACCGCGTCCCAGGTGGCGTCCACCGTGGGGTAGTCCGCCTCGGGCTGGTCCTCGAAGGGCCAGAAGCCGCCGTGGTTCCAGGCGTGGACCGCTGCGTCCCACTCCGCCTCTTGCTCGGAGTTGCGGCGGTAGTCCAGGAGCATCCGCCCCAGGTTGTCGAGGGCCGCGCGGTGGTCGCCCGCCACGGTCGTCAGGGGGCAGGGGTGGAAGTGGCTGTCGGCGAGGGAACCGAGGGTATCGCCGAGGCTGGTGACGGCACGCAGGTAACCCAGGGGGGTGTCGCCCTCTTTGCCGCATTGCCAAAAGGCGGGCATCGCATCCACATCACTGTCGGGTCCCTCCGTAAGATGGGCGGTCCAGAGGAACCATTCATATCCATTTGATACCGCGCGAGCAATGAAACGAACCGACCAAGAGGCACAAGGCTCAGGAAAAAAGAGGGCATCCAAGTCCGTCACCCTCCAGTCCTGGTCTCGCAACGCGCGCGGAAGCTTCCGACCGGCGGCGGGAAGATCGGCCAAGCGAATGGTCTCGCGCAGACGGTAGCGCCCTCCATGCTCCTCCAGCAGCGGCAGGGAGCTGACCAGTTCCCACAACCGGCTGCGCGGTCGCAGCCCGCCCAACTCCTCCACCAGCAGCAAGAGGCTCTCTCGCGATACCCCTTCGTCACGCAACCGTGGCTCTTTGAGTAGGATCTCCATGGCATTTCCTTTGAAGATCCGATCCAACACCTCCTCCGCATCGGTGAGCAGCGCGAAGAGCAGATGCTCCCGCCACGCCTCACCGATACTCACTCCAGACGACCCAAACAAGAGGTTACCCTTCCGCCAGCAGCATCAAGGGGAGGGAGGGGTAGTAGGGACCGATCCAGCGGGCGAAGCGCCCCGTCTCATCCAACCCCGGGACCCCGCGGGAGAGGAGCAGCCCCTGCTCGCCGAAGGGGTCGATGATCTCGTCCTGGAAATCCTCCCACTCGCGGTAGCCGGCCCGTTTCCCCAGCAGGAGCAGTTCGGCGCGGTCGAACCCCTCCTCCAGATTGACCCCACGGGGGTGGTTCTCCGCCAAGTGGTCGAGCAGCAGGTTGAGGAACGCCTCCTGGCGGTCGGTCTCGATCAGCGGATCGAACTCCTGCTGCACGAACCCCACCGCTAATTCGGGAGTGAGCCAACAGGGTTGGCGGGTACCGGGGAGGGAGCGGACCAGCCGCTCCAGAAAGGCGAGCACGGTACGGAAGCTGTTGATGGGGGCGCACCCCTCCGGCACCAGGAGGTCGTAGAGCTCGGGGGCGATGATCTCCTCGGGGCGCTTCGTCAGGTACTCCTCGATGCGTTGGCGCAGCACTCCCTGAAGGAAGGGACGATCCAGGGGCTCGAAGCTGGTGAGGAACTGGTGGTGAGGGAAGTGGCGCTGGAGGTCGGGGTTACGCAGGGTGTAGTCCCCCAGGATGAGGCCGATCCGGCCGCTCTCCTCCAGATGACGGCCGACGGCACCGAGGCCTCGATCCAGATCGCTCCAGTTGGTCTTGATGTCCGCCTCGTCGATGAACAGCACCTCGCCTCGGGCCTGCTCCAGCGCCCGCTCATCCACCTCCCCGGCCAGTAGCGGCTTGGCCTTGGCCCCGATCCCCAAGTCAGCGGCCACCTGGTCGATGAAGAAGGTCTTGCCGGTGCCCATGGGGGCGGAGATGAGGACTACCCCGCCGCGCAACCCGTCGGCGTCGGCGAAGAGGCGGGCGATCTCCTGCTTGGAGACGGTTCGGTTGTAGAAGGGGGTCACATAGGCGCGGCTGCTGGCGAAGAGCTGGGTAGCGACCCGCTTGATCTCTTGGGTGGTGATGGTCATGACGTCTTCTCACCCTTTTGTGCGTTTGCGCTCGAAGCGCTTGCGAACCGGTGGTTCCGGGGGGGCGGCAGGCTTCTCCGAGGGAACCGTATCGTCCGGTGTACGAATCGCGGCGGAACGAGGTTCCAGCAGGAAAGGGACCGCCTCCTCGGGACAATCCAAATAATTCAACATTCCGGCGCGGGTCCGCTCCAGCACCTGCGCGAGATCCTCCGCATCGCGCCACGCCTCCTGGACGAAGCGCTCGGAGAAGACCGCATCCATACTCATCTGATTACGCCCTTGGAAGCCGGGCACATGGGGGGGGTAGCGCTTGAGGAGCATGGCGTAGATCTGGGCGGGGGTGTAACGGGGGTAGCGAACAACATTGAAGGGGCGCTGGAAATCCCGCTCGATCTCTGCCCGCTGGAGCGGGGTGCAGACGTAGACCTCGCGCAGGGCGGCGTACTCCACCCCCCCCTGGTGGCCTGCGGACTCGTGGAGGACCTTCAGCGAGCGCACCAGATCGCGCAGCCGCTGGGGCTCCACCTCCCGCGGAAAGTGGAAGTGGAGGCTGGTCTGGATGCGGAAGTTGCGCAGCAGGTAGTTGAGAAGGTCGGCCAGCGCCCCCTTGAGCCAGGGGAACTGGGCCAGCACCCGCCGCATCGCGGGCGGGCGGTCGAAGAGGAAGAGGCGCATCCGCGCCTTGTAGCTGGCCAGCTCCGTGGCGTGGTCGAAGTTGATGCACTCGAAGTAGTAGTCGCGGTTGAGGGACTGCTCCCACGGGTTGTCCACCAGCAGGCCGACGAGCTGGCGCTTGATCTCCTCCTCCAGCCCGTCGAGGGTGATCGGCTCCTTGGTGAAGAGGCTCTCCAGATCCAGGGAGACCGGCAGCAGCAGCCGCTCCATGGCCCGCTCCCGCGACTCCCGCAGCAGGTAGCGAAAGAGGGTGGTGCCCCCCCAGCCCGGCTCCACCACCACCTGGGTGAGCTGGTGGCTCCCCAGGCTGGCGCGGACCGCCTCCATCTTGCCGGGGTCGAACACCGTCAATGAGGGGAGCTCCCGCTCCGGGATGGGGGGCAGGGTGGGGAACTCCGGACTCAACCCCACCAGGCTCCGCCAGAAGATGAGGTTCTTTTCGGCTCTGCTCATGGTGGTATCGGCGCCCAATGCGTTCGGTGAATCGGTAGGTGTGCAATTGTACCGTGGGAAGCGATCCCGCGCGCCCACCCCTTCAAGATACGACCGCGCCGCGCGCCTTCAAGAAGTCGATGGTCTCGCGATCGAGGCCGGTAACACGATCGAGGATCAGGCCGGCGCAGTCCATGCGCATGGACTCCTCGCGCTGGACCTCGACCCCCTCCGCACCGAGCCCCCATACGGTCAGTCGCTCTCCTCCCACGGCGACATTACGGCCATCCGGCGAACCGGCAAGGATCGGCCTCTTCTCCTCGTAGGGGAGTTGGGCGAAGGGGATACGCGCACCGGGGATGTCGCCGCTCCACGGCTGGCACCACAGCCGTTGACCCTCCAACCACAGGAGCTGATTTGCTTCCGCCGCAAAGGCGATGGCGCGTGCCCCTCCCTCCAATTGATCGTGAGAGAGGATCTCGCCCTGCGCATCCAAACGTGCCACCCGACCGGAGACGAGGAGCACCAGGAGATCGCCGGTAGGCAGCGGGAGCAGGGTACGGATCTCTTCCTTCAGCGACTCCCCCCAAGATGAGAAGGTGCCGCCCTCCTCTCGCCACTCTGTGCAGCGGTAGAGGCCGCCCAGGGTATCCCCCGCGATCAACCCCTCCGAGGTGAGGGCCAGATGGGCCACCAGAGCACCCGAGGGGCGTTTGAAGGGGATACGATGCAATTCACCACCGTCGTCGGCCCGCCGGATCTGCACGAACTCCCGATCCCCCGCCACCGCCAGCAACTCCCCGTCGGGGGTGACCGCCAGGGCGCGCAAGCTACCCATGGCCAGGGGGTAGCTGCGCAGGTCGTGGAGGTCGTCCGTGGTACTGGAGCAGAGTGCGCCGTCGAGGGAGGCGCTGTAGAGGGCAGGGCCGGCGGAACCGGCGGGGCGTAGCTCCAAGGCGGTAATCGCCTCGCGGTGGGGCCGACTGCGCCGAGGGTAGGGGCTCTCGGAACGCCAGAGGGTGAGCATCCCGCTCTCGACCCCCCCCGCCAGCAGCCAGCGGCCCCCCGCCCCCTCTTGGCGGATGAAGGCGGTGGTGAGCAGCGCCCCCGGCTCGCGAACATGGAGGCCATCGAGGCGGGCGTGGGCGAGGTTGACGTTGCGCAGGGTGGCGTAGGAGAGGTCGGCATCCTCCAGGTCGCAGTGGGAGAGGTCGAGGCCGGAGAGGTCGGCGCCGCGGGCGTCGAGGGCGCGCAACACCGCATGGCGGAGCGGGAGGCCGGTGAGCAGCTCCCGCCACCGGCGCCGCTCGTCATCGCCGGGCGCATGGTGCTGGAGGTGGTCGAGGATGAGGGTGAGGGCGTTACCCCCCTGGTACTCCACCTCCTTGAAGTGGCGCAGGCGGGTGGCGTCGATCAGTTCGCGCAGCGCCTCCCCCTGCACCTCGCCCAGCCGGCTCGCCACCATGGCCCGGCTCTCCGGGGTGAGGGGGGCTACCCGGATGAAGGCCCGATGGTTGAGCATCGTTGGCGAATCGAGCTCCGCCAGGACGAAACGCGCCACCAGGTACTCCAGATAGGCGTTGAAACGAAACACCGCCCGAGGGGCTTCGGCATCCAACTTGGTTCGATCGAGTAGCGGGAGCCTCCTCAAGGCCCCCAGCAAAGCCTCTCGCCGCTCGCCGGAAGCGAACCGCCCGGCCAACACCCCCTCCTCCACCAACAGCCCCAAGGAGACGGCGACATTCATGCCGTCGAGGCGGGCGTGGGCGGCGATCGAGCGGCATAGCGCAATGGGATCGTCATCGCGTAGTCCGGGGTGGGCTTCGTTGAGCCAAGCCCGGAAGAGGAGTTCGAAAAGGTCGTACTCCCCCAAGGGAGCGGCCTGGGCACCGGGCCCTCCCGTCGCCGAACGCCGCTTTTCCAGCAGTTCCAGGAATCGTTTCCGGTGACCGATGATGATCTGGAGGGTCAACGGCTTGTAGGGAAGTGTCCCAAGCAGTGGCCGGTGGACGGGATCGGTGAGGGAGGCGAGCAGTTTCGGAAGCTTCTTCAGTCGCCGCTTCAGCTCAAAGTCACCGAAGCCCCGGATCAGCAGCAGGCGATGGGGGATTCGCGCCTTGAGATAGCGGTTGAAGAAGTCGGTGCGACAGGTGCAGTAGAGGTGATTTCCGGGGGAGGTCAGCTCGGTCAGGGTCTGCCGGTCCCGCTCCACCCGCAACCCGCCGGCGCCATGGCTCATCTGGTCGAAGGCGTCCAGTACCGGGATGTAGACCCCCAACCGGCAGAGCCACACGAACGCCTCGAAGGTGAGGTTGAGCCCATAGTCCTGGTGGAGGCGACCGACCAGGAAATCCTTCAAGGTTCCCGCGTCGCACTCGCTGAGCGGGAAGAACAGTGGAATCCCCGTCGCCGACTCCTCGCGTTTCAGGGAGCGAAAGGCGTAGTTGAGGCAGAAGCTGGTCTTGCCCTCGCCGTAATCCGACGCGATAAAGACGATCCCCCCCGAATCCTTCCCTTTGGGACGCTCGAAACCGTCGGTCCAGTCGAAGAGCCGGGAGGTACGTTTTTCCCCCTCATCGACCACCAGCGGATCGATGTAGAGGAAGTCCTCCCCCTCACTCTCAAGGTATCCCCCCTCCAGGCGAAGGTAGTGTTTGCGGATACGCGGGAGCCCGGCCAGTTTGGCGCCGTATCCGGACCGCGGCTGGGTCAGGATGTTGCGACCGGAACGGCGCGCCTCCTCGATGAGGCGCCCGATGAGCCCATCCTCCGGCGTTTCTTCCACGAGCAACACCAGATGGGTGGTGGCGGGTGCGTCGGTGGACCAGCGCAATACTTGTTCAATATTCGAGTCTTCTAAGGGGACGATCCGCAGCCGGGTGCTGCCGGTGGCCGGATCCTCCCGTTCGGCCAGGAGACCGGGCAACCCGTCCCGCGGCTCCCACTCGCAACACCACCCGCCCGAGCCCTCCAACAGGCTCCCAATGATCTCCATGGAGGGTATTCCGGCCGAGGGTTGAGTATCGGTGTTCATAGGGTATCGGCCCGTAAGGTGATGCGGTCGAAGAGCCCGCGGTAGTCGAGGAAACCGACGTGGGGGTGGAAGCCGTTCACCTCCTCGCCAGGGCCCCAAACATGGAGTTGCTGCAGCATGGTTCCGAGGTTTTTCCTGTCGTAGAGGGAGGTGATGGTCATTTCGCGCCCCTCCGGGTCGTACTCCAGGCGACTCCTCTTCACTTGGTGTTCGAGGTTGAGGACCGGAAGTATGACCTTGGTTTGGGTCTTGGTTTCGGCGTCGGTCTTCTCCACCTCTTCGTGGGTGAAGCGGGCATGGAACCGCCCGAAGTTCTGGATCTGGTCGGCAAGGGCGACGACGAAGGAGACCGGGTCGCGGTGGAAGGCGACCCGCAGGTGGGGGTAGCGGGGCGTGAGCGGTTGGCCGGGCCAGGCGGGCCTAATCCGCGCCTCTCCCCCGTGGCGGAATATCGGCTCCATGTCGTGCATGACGATGGCCAGGGCCGCCAGTTCCATGGTGAGCCGCCCGCGGGCGTTGCGCCGGGGCTCGCGCAGATCCATCACCTCGTGGTTGAGGTGGAGGAAGGTGAGCGCCCCGGGGAGGCCGTGGGAGCCGCGTAGCGCCCGCCCCATGACCTGCACCACCTCGGGGGCGACGGTGTGGGAGAGGGCGATGCGGCGGCTGGAGCGGTAACCGCGGAAGGGCATCAGGCAGAGGGGGTCGTCGAAGAGCTCGTCGATCCGCCTTACGTCACCCCCCTGGATCAGGTCGGCGAAGCGGCCGTCGCGCACCTTGTGGGTGACCTGGTGGAGGAACTGCAGCGGATAGCCGATGTCGTGGAAGAGGGCGGCGGTCACCGCGGCGTTGTAGATCACCCCGTACCAGAACCAGTAGCAGGCGTCGGTTTCGGGCTCCAGCCAGCGCGGATCGACCCCCAGCTCGCGGGCGTAGTCGTCGAGATAGGTGGTGGCCGCCTCCCCCTTGGCGAGGGTATAGGCGGCCAACTGGTGCAAGGTGACCCGCCGTTCGTCCGGTGGATAGGGGGTCCATGGCGCCTCGGTGAAGGCGATGGCCAGGGGGTGGCGGTCACAGTCGAAACGGATCTCGCCGAGGAGCCGCCGCACCACCAGGGCCACCTGGGGCTGGTGGACCACATGGTCGCGATGAAACGCCTTGTGGTAGTCCACCAGGGCGAGCCACTCCTCGTTGACGAACTCGCCGTAGAGGTTGCGAAAACCGGGGAAGAGCGAGGCGCTGTAGCGCAGCAGGTGATCGAGGCTGGCGAAGACCGCACCGAAGGCATCCCGTGGCAGACGCTTGCGCAGCTTCTCCAGGGAGCGGTAGTTGCGATCCGGCAGGCCGTCGCGAAACAGCCGCTGGTAGCGGGCGGGGTCCATGGGAAAGAGCCGCGGGGCGCGGCCACCGGGCCAGAGCCCCCCCAGGGCGTCGATATCCTCCTGAAACTCAATGATCGCCATGACACGACCCGCGGGAGAAGAGTTCGGAGAGCACTCCCCCCAACCGCTGCTCCAGGCTACCGGCCAGATCCGGCGGCGCGGAGGCGTGGTGTCCCGCCAGCAGGTTCCTCACCTCGATGCGGACCTGTCGCGCATCGCCGCGCCGCCCCTGGAACAGCGCGGTGATCGAGGTCTGCAGATAGAGCTGGGCGAGTGGCGTCAACGGCCGGATACCATCGATTCGCGTGGAGGAGACCTCCAGCAGTAAGCTCCCCGCCGCCTCCGCCGTGGCAACCGAACGGTCGAAGAGGCGTAGCTCTTCCACCACATCCGCCAGCTCCAAATGAAACCGGTGGACCTCTTCGCCACGCCCTTGCGGAAATCGTCTCTCCAGGGTGGTGCACAATCTTTCAGCGGAGGTGCCACCTTGCACCGCTTCGATGATTTCGAGGGCAAGGAGCAGGAGTTGACGGAAAGGCTCCTGAGTTCCATCCGTCAATTGGCCGTTTTTGTCGAGCGCACCGAAAAACGCGACACGAAGCCCATAGAGTGGGAAGAGGTCCATCAGCGCCTGGCACATCGGCGTATCGCGACCGGACGACTCAGCCTCATCGACAATCAGGCGAAAGTCGCTGATTCCCGCGGACGTCAAACCAGGGCGATCACCGGCCAACTCCTGTTGCGACAGGCATTCGGCGACAAAACGCGGCTCCTGGATCTCTTCCCACAGATTGCGCTGACTGCTGTCAGGCAGCTCCTCCTCCCAGCGATCGATCAGCGTCCGTAAAACGACGGCGCGAAATTTGATGCCCTCGGCGGGCAGGAAGAGTTGATCGGGATCGATGGCAAGCAACAGGCGATGGGCAAGCTCCAGCAAGCGCAGGATGCAGTGGCTCACCCGCCACACCGGACTGATCGCCTCGAAGGGGATGACGCGGGCGATGAAGCGCGCGGGGGTATTGAAGTCGAGGCGTGTCCTGCGACCGTAGACCCCGTCATACAGGCGCCGCTCGAGGTCGGCCAACCGGTACATGTAGGGGGAACCAACCGCCGCAGTATCCCCCTCCTCCCGAGGCGTTTCCTGCCACGCCGCAGGATCACAACCTTTTCCTTCGGCCGCCTTCGATGGGGGAGGCTCTCCGGTATCGGCCGGCGCATCCACGGCACGGAACCGCTCCTGGAAGATCAGCGCGAGGGCGGGATCGTAGGGGAAGGTGAGCCGGGCCAGATCGCGGAGACCGTTCGCCTCCTTGAGGGTGCGGCCATCCTGCTCCTGTTGCGCATGTTCGAAGATCAGCGCATCCACCCGGCCACGATCGACGGTCTCGAATACCCGATTGAGCACCAGGGCGGTATAACGGCATACCCGCTGCTCTAGCGCGTACTCCTTTCGCGCGATCTCCACTGCCTTGTCCGGATCATCACTCAGCAACTCCAGCAGATAGTCGTGATCGATGGCCGGTCTGTCACCGGCCGGTTGCCCGTAGCAGGCAAACAGGGTCGAGGGATCGGCGCGGTCGGCGATCGCCCCCTTGGTACGGTGGATGATCTCCCCCCGACGGTGAAGGTGAGCCAGCACGTCGAGGCTGGAGCGGATGTCCATCTCATCCAGGCTGGCGACCTGGAGGAACTTGGCGCGATGACGGCCCCAGCGCAGGAGCTTCTCCTGGAGCAGCAGTTGCAGGCTCGACTGTCCGGGAGCATTGTCGAGGATGAAGTAGAGATACCGCCCCTGCCGGTTGACCGGTTCCACATCGGACGCACCGAGCCGTTCGGCGAAACGATCGAAAAGTTCGAAGAGGAAATCCACCAGCCAGCGGGCGCGATTATGGTCGTAGAGCAGGTCGGCGGTGGAGGGGGAGGCTCTGCTCCCGGCGTCGGGGACGAGCCCCGGACCATCGCTGGCCCCCGAGGCGAGGTGCAGCACCGGCCGATCATCGCCGTTTCCACTCGACTTGCAGGGATTACGAAAGAGTCCTCTGTGGCCAATCCGTTCGGACAGCGAGTGTTCGAGCTCCTGACCGTTCAGATAGTCCCCATAGAGGTCGGCGAGGGTCACCAGCCGCGGTTTCCCGGAGCTGATTCCGGTTAGGGTGCGCAGGGGGACGCCGTGGAGCCGGGCGCTGCCCTCCTTCGACTGCTGCGGGTAGATCAGGTCGGAGACCGAGGTCCCGGTGAAGTCGAGGTCCACCACCACCGCCGCGAAGGTCTCCTCCTTCGTCCGCAGCCGGTTGGCCAGCAGCAGGGAGAGCAGGGTCTTGCCGACGCCCCCCTTGGCCGACTGGACGTTGATGATCCGTGTCTCCACTCCCCGCGGCTCCTTCCGATCACTGCCGTTCGCTTCCATGACTGTTAGCTTCCCTTTCCATTGTTCGTGTTGTTTGCTAGGAAGTCGCTGTTCGCGATTGATAATACTGGGAGTTTATTGAGTTATCCGTTTCCTGTAAACCACAGCGCCAGCCCGCCAGCCCGAGAAAATGGCCCCGTTCCACCCGCAGCGGGCGGGGGTGGAAACCGACCCGGGCGGAATCGACCGTCCCCGCCAGCAGGGCCTCCAGCGATCCGTGACCGTCGGTCGGCCGGTAGGTCTCGCCGACCACCGGGCGGATCTTGGTCGCCGCCAGGCGCTCGCAGGGTACCGGCCGCGGCGGCGGCGGGACGTCGCCCCACAGCACCCGGAAGGGGTTGGCATCGAGGAGGGGGAGGAGAAAGGCGGCCTCGCCGGCGAAGCGGACGTTGATCTCGGTGATCAGCGGGAGGGGCGGCCCGCCGCCGGTGCTGCTGCGGGCGGTGGCGGGGTCGGGCCGGGTGAGCAGGTCCACGCAGTAGTAGCCCCAGTAGCCCGCGCGCAGGAGGAGCTCGCCGGCACGCGCGGTGAGCCGGAACAGCGACGGCTCGGCGTATCCCGCGGGCACCTCGGGCCCTTCGGTCGGGTGAGGGGGGTGGACGAAGCCGTCGAAACGGAAGCCGTCGAGCAGCAGGCGATCGACGGCGAAGGGGAAGACGCGGCCTTGCCGGGTGATCAGGCCGTGGCCGGAGAGGGTGACGGCATCGGGGATGTAGCGGGTCGCCAGCAGGGGCGAGTCGCCCTCCCCCACTTCGCCCGCGACCCGGCGCTCGTGCCACGCCTCCAACGCTTCGCGGGTGCGGACCAACGCCGCCCCCTCGCCCCCGTCGGAGTGGTCGGGCTGGATCACCAGCGCGCCGTGCTCCCGCAGCAGGGCGGGAAGGGCGCGGCGCAGCGCCGCCAGGTGGGGAAAGAGCGCGTGGGGCGGGAGCGGGAGTCCGGCCCGGCGCATCCGGCGGAACTGGGTGGTCTTGGCTGCGAGGGCGGCGACGATGCGCGGAGGGGCGCCGAAAAGGGCGAGTCCGTCGCGGGCGGCGAGGCCGTCCTGGGTGAAGGCAGCCACCGGCAGGGGGGCGTGCCCGCCCGGCCGGCCGGGCGCCGGCAGCTCGCCCCGCCCCCATGCCGCCATGAAGTCGCGGTTGAGCTCCCGCGGGGTGCGCTGGCGGAGGATGTCGATCCCCTCTTCCCCCGGGACGGCGTCGGGGAAGAGGCGGTGTCCGACGAGCGGCGTGGGGCGGGGGTGGCCGCGGCTCCGGAGGAATTCGACGAACCCGGGGATCAGCGTGTCGAAGCGCGGATCGAAGAGCCAGGCGAAGGGGGTCTCGCGGCAGGCCATCGCCCCGGCTCAGGCCGAGGGCCGATCGGCGCTGCGGCCGGCGCGGACTGCGTCATCCGCCTCCCCGCACCCCGGAAAGCGGTAGCGGGCGATGTCGTCGGCCGGGTCGCGGCGGCGGCGGACGTCGCAGGTGGCACAGTGGAAGCCGCCGCCGAGGGTATAGACGTGGCGGAAGGGGAGTTCGATGGTCTCGAAACCGAGGGCGCGCAGTTGCCGGATGGTCGCCCGCTCCTCGCGCTCCACCACCACCCGCCGGGGGTCGATGACCAGCAGGTTCATGCTCAGCCAGGGGCTGGAGAGGAACAGCGGCCAGTCGGTCGGGAGCGCGGGCGGGGGGGCCTCCACCAGCCGCCATCCCGCCTGCTCCAAGAGGTCGCGCTGATGGCATGGCCGCGACGGATTGACCAACATCAGTCCGGGGCGCAGCGGCATCAGGGTGGAGTCCATGTGCATCGGGTTGGGGTCGTCGAAGGAGAGGCGGTGGAGCCGGAACCCCGCGGGCAGGTGGTCGCGCAGCCAGCGGATGCCGGCGAGGTTGGTGACCTGGCTGCGCTGGGTGAACAGGTCGCGACCGCAGCGGATGATCTCCGCGGCATCGAAGCAGGGCTCCCGCTCGGTGGTGACGAAGGGGCCGCTCCCCTCCTCGCCCGGGGAACGATAGAGGTCGTCGCGCCGGAGCGGCTGCGGCGCGCGCAGGCGGGTGGCGCCGGCGGCGGCATAGCGTTCGACCAGGGGGCGGTAGGCCTCGTGCTCGAAATGGCGCTGACGCCAAGCCATGGGGGCCTCCAGCAGGGTGCCGCCGAGCACCGAAAGGATATCGCGCGGCATGGCGGCGTAGAGGCCGCGGCCCTCGAAGTGGGGCGTGCTCCGGAGCTGGCAGTGATCGAGCGGCTCCGGTCGGCGGACGGCGATTCCCAACGCCCGCAACGTCTCCGCCAAGCCATCCAGTTCGTGCTGCGCCGGTTCCAGGATATCGCGAGGGAAGGGCGTGCCGCCGAAGCGCTCCAGCCAGGGGACATTGCGCGACGAAACGCAGGCGCGCACCCAGGGGTCCGGCTCCGGAACGCAAGCCCCGAGGGCGGTGCCGACGATCACCTCCTCCAGCGGGCTCCACTCGTCGAAGCTGCCGACGACTCCGCGGCGATTGTCGCTCTCTTCCATCATTTTCTCAGCCACGCGATCCCCTGCAAGCCGGCGATGCCGGGCGCTTCGCAAGAGGAGATAGTATTCGGGATTGAAGAACCACTTCCGCTGACCGTCGACCGTTTCACCTTTCGCCACACTGCTCCAACAGCGCTTGGCACAAACGCGTCGACAACCGGTAACCGTCCTGAACCATCTGCTCCAATAGCGGCGCAACCTCGGTCACCATCCCCCGTCGCTTGGCCGCGACCAGCAATGCACCGGTGCCGACGATTTCGATCCCCATCCTGCGCGCCTCGCGCCGTCCCTTCTGTTCGTCGATCAGCGCCAACACGCCCTGCTCCCTGGCCATCGCCAGCACCTGGGCCTCTCCGGGATCGAGCAGGCGGGAGAGGGAACCCAGCCCGGGGGAAACGACCGAAGGTATCCGCTCGAACCGGCCCCCTCGCTCCAGCGCACCCCGGATTCGGCGGGCGTCCAGGCGTCTGGCGTCGCGGATGCACTCTTCGGCCACCGCCTCGGGCACCAGGACACGGTTGAACAGCGCCTCCATCAGGTCCAACCGATCGAGCTTCGCCAACGCGATCAGCGGCCCGGCGTCGGCCACCACCTCTCTACTCAAGGACGGCGATCTCGTCGGCCAGCTCTTCGGCGGAGTAATCCGCCACCGGGATCTCCAGTTCGCTCAGCGCCTCCAGGAACTCCGCCAGCCCCATGCCGGCGAGGCCGGCGGCGCGGACGGAGGTCAATACACCCTCCTGATAGAGCTGCATGGCCAGGGGGAAGCCGACCCCTTCCTTGAGCACCTCGTCGGTGAAGGGGACGGCAACGAACAGCGGCCGTCCGCGCTTGGTGACCAGGGAGAGCCGCCCGGCCTCGGCGTCGCGGGTCAACTCGCCGGTTCGTTCGCGCAGATCGCGAATGGTGAAGGTATCGATGCTCATGGATAGCGCCCGGAATAATTGTGCTATCAAATGATAGCACTTGACGTGATGGAGCAGGCACTGCGGGTAGACCACCTTTTCGAGCTTACCGCTTCGGGTGACAAACAGGATGTTGGTGCAAATCCTCTCCGACCGCGGGCTCGACCGCCGTAGCCCCCCCCGTCTACGCAGGTCACCGAATGACTGAACGGTAGCCGGGAAATGGAGTCCCCCTCCTTAGGACTTTGGTCGTATATCCCCCTCCCCGCCTTTCCTCCACCATGGAAGTGGCCGCGACGCCGTTCGCGGCGCCGCCCAACCCACGCCACCGCGCCGTCCGTCGACGGCCCGATCCACAAGGAGCCGAGAGATGAACTACAACCTTGTCGCCGGTACCGACCAGCAGACCCTGGACCGCCTGATCGGGGAGCTCTACCACGCCCTCTACCCGGCCCTGTTCAAAGGCTCCCTGGAGGGGGATCAGGTGGTCTACTCGGCGGTGGAGTTCGACGTCAACGCCCCGCCCAAGGTCAACCTGACGATCTCGGAGGGCACCCGGGAGGCGATTCGGGAGGAGATCGACGAGAGCGAGGCCCCGCGGATCTCCGCGCTTTCGGCCCCCGAGAAGTCCCAGCTGGTGGAGGCGGTGGTCGCTTCCACCTTCGAACTGACCGTTCCCAGCCTCGTCCTCACCCTGCATCCGGCCGGGGAGGGGGGCAAGGCTTCCAGCGTCACCGCCTCCCTGATGCTCTCGGTGGCGCTGCGCACCGATACGCGGGACGGTGCCAACCGGCTGATCATCAAGGCGATCCATGGGGAGATCGGGATTGCGGACGACGAGCTCCTGGCCACCTCGCTCAACAATCTGCTGATCCCCCCGCTGCTCGCCTACTTCAACGACGCGCTGCTGACGCCGCTCGAAATCCCGCTGTTGAAATTCGGCGCGACGCAGGTCAGTCTCCCGCTGCCGCGGGTCCAGCCGCCCCACGTCGCCATCTATTCGGCGCTGGGCGCGAACCAGCCGGAGCCCCCGCCGCCCCACCCGTGGCCCGCCGACTGCGTCTTCGTCGGGGTGGACGCCGCCCTGTTGCGCGCGGCGGCGTCGGCGGTCTTGCCGATCGGCCCCTCGGCCGGGTTCCACTGGGGGATCGTCAGCGGGGAGGTGCGCGCCCAGATCCTGGCGCCCGATCCGATCACGATCCATCGTGATGGCAGCCTTTCGGGCACCTTTTCGATCAACGCCTCCGCCCAGCTCACCGCGCATCCGCCGTGGCCGTTCCCGGAGATCGCCTTCGGCCCCTCGGCGACCGCCTCGCTCAGCGTCGGTCTCAAGCCCTCGCTGGAGAACGGCCATCTGGTGGTGGTCCCCACCGAGATCCCGATGCCCGACCTCGATTTCTCGATGGGGACGATCTCCGATATCGCCAAGATCATCCTCTATCCGCTGTTCGCGGGGCTGCAACTGGCGCTCAACGCGGTGGTCGGGCCGCTGATCGTCGAGGCGCTGAAGGGGGTCCGGATCACCGTCTTCCAGGTGCCGCCGCTCACCGCCGAACTCGGCGGAAAGCCCCTCAGGCTGGCGCTCGAACAGGCCGGCACCTCGGCGGGAGGCCCCGACGACTCGCTGCTGCTGGTCTCGGTGCGGGCGAAGATTTCGAACTGACCGGGATCGGGCCGGCGGCGATCGCCCGGGACGCGCCCACCTCGCACAGAATCCGCTATGGTGAAGGCAGGGAGGCCGTGATGAAGACTCCCCCTGCGGAGATCGACCGGCGGGCGATCAGCCCCTACCGCCGCCACTGCGACGGCTACGGCGCGCCGGGCGCCGAGGGCAACGGCTACGTCTGCCTGTTGAAGGCGGCCACCGCCACCGTGGAGAAGGGGAGCGACGCACTGCTCGACGGCATCGTCGCCTACGACCGCGCCGAGGCGAGCGGCGCCCACCTGGGGCAGATCAACATGGTCACCGCCTACCGACCGAAGCGGCGGCGGCACCCCGCCGACGGCACCCGCCGGAGTTCGTTGAAGCCGGGGCAGGCCTACGGCGTCTGGTGCTTCATCGC
The DNA here is from genome assembly GCF_054657215.1 of Endothiovibrio diazotrophicus. Lineage (NCBI taxonomy): Bacteria > Pseudomonadati > Pseudomonadota > Gammaproteobacteria > Chromatiales > Thioalkalispiraceae > Endothiovibrio > Endothiovibrio diazotrophicus. Next base: position 433 of record NZ_BAAHXB010000103.1, on the reverse strand, counting down.
GCTCTCCATCGCACGCGACCGCGAGCGCACCGTCGATCTGTTCATGGAGGACGCCGGGCTGTGGCGGGAGAACGACGACCCGCGCGCCCTGGAGGCGTTCCTCGACCGCCACCGGCGGGCGGTGGTGCGCTCCATCGTCGCCTGCGGCGGCAATCAGCGCACCCGCTTCGAGCGCTGTTATCTCACCTACGCCTACACCCTGATAGAGCCGGGCCAGGTGGGTACCGCGCTGGCCGTCGCCCCTTACTTCACCCTCGCCCGCGACGCCGTGCCACCCGGCGGTTTCGGTGCCCTCTACGATATGACCCTCTCGCAGTGGGAGCGGGCGATGGGGTTCGGCGAATGAGCGGCTGCGTCATTACAACAAGCCTCGATCCCCCATCGTCCGGCAGGCTGCCAGGCTCGCGCATAATCGCTGCCCGCACGCCACCCG
>NZ_BAAHXB010000102.1:0-20375 GCF_054657215.1 Endothiovibrio diazotrophicus | reverse complement strand
AGGGTACCAAAGAGGTATTTGTGCCCTTGACAGGGGTCGGCTAATGGGTGACCCCGTCGTTCTTCTTGACCCCTTTGACCCGTTCAAAACCACCCGCTTTGCGGGTGGCTTTTTAAGCGCTGTAAATGGCTAAACTTCAGCTCTCTATTGCCCGTGTTTGTAAGAAGCGACCATTTCTTGCAGTTTTTTGATGGCTAACTCTTTGTTTTCATCGCATGATTTGATCTCGATTTGAGTTGTTCTTTTTTCCAAAGAGCTGCAAATGTCTCCTATGTTGCAATATTCTTGTGCATTGTTAGAATTGTAAGTTTTGTCATTTTGGTTATGATAATGCATTTTCCTGAACCTCCATTTTGTTAGCCTAGGCGGCCTTCCTGTTGAGCTCGTTGAAAAAAATCTTTTGAAAACCGTCTGAAATTATACGGTGTATTCGTGATACTGCAACTGTTCTTTGAGCCTCCGTAAAGCGCTCTCCGTTGTTTTCGTCATCAAGTTCAACTTCAGGGAATATTTTGCACATATCCCCGCTATGTTCACTGATTCCATCCCCAAATTTTGTTAAGGAAGACTCGTTCTCAGAATATATCGCTAACACTCCTATGACCGGGCAAATTCCAGATTGCCCTGTTAGGTCTTTGTTGATCCATACTTCATCAAGTATCCGAGGATACATCATCGGAATTGATAAAATCGCCACAGGATTAAATCCATTGTAGACTGGTTCAAGACGATTTATTATATTTCCTATTAAGTCGTCACGCGTTAGTTCCTTTCTTTCGTAGAATTCTGCACTTCTCATTCTAAAGGCCTTGCCTGATGCGCCTCGTCCTACACATAGGCCGTTTGGCTGTCCAAATTTCGTTGGGCCGCGCAAGACTATCAATTGTCGTCTTGATTCATTGTATCCGTATAGTATAAATCCAAGGTTGTCATCGCTTAGTGCAGATCGAATATCTTTTGATACCACTTGGTAAAATTCATCAACTTTATCGTAATGAGAATTGCCGGAAAAAATCCTGCGAAATTCCTCCAAGATGCGATTTTCTCTTGGGTCAAGTAAGGCGAGCGGTCCTCCGTTAGGGAGTCCCCATCTTAAAATGTAGGTAAGATCTGGCTGCGGTTTTTCAACAATAACTATTATTTGATTCATTCCCGTTAGGGCGCAAATGGAGCGGTTTCCCATGTGCCCATTGTGGAGATAACTTGCTTCGTCTGAGTTCTTCTCGTATTCTTCAAACAATATGTTTAGTGTTGTGTCTATTGTTTCTGTTGGTTGAATTGCGGCATGAAGCTCTATTTCCTCAGGGTTTGGGAAGTAGTCGTTGGATGGGAATTTGACAACGATTTTTATTTGGTCTGTTGGGTATCGTGCCCGGAATGATACTACTTCCGTATGTCTTTTTTCTTTTGGGGAAGGGTACATTTCTTCATATTCGTTAGTTGTGAGGGCGTAACCATTTAGTAGCGGATATTGAACTTGACAGCATGCATTGTCTCCATGATAAAAATCAACGGACGGCTCATATCGCACTAGGAACGATTCGGGCGAGTCTGATCGAGCTTGTCGATATTCGTCAACTTTTAATAATCGGCTTTTTGCCATATCTGTCGGGCATGTTGAGTATGAAAATCCGATAATGGGAACTCTCCCTGCATCTGCTCTAATGAATTCTTCTATTTGGCATGAGGACTTGTCCGTGTTTCCACTAAATTTAATGTGTTCGTAGTTGTTTGATATGATGGCGCTTCCGCTTTTTTGAATATCAACTGTTTTTGTTATTGTTCCTATTTTTAATATAGAGGAGTTTTTTGTTCCCGTGTATAAATGATGCTTTTTTGATTTTTCGGATCGGATTTCTGCGTAAGGTAAAAGTTCTATTTTTTTTCCAGACTCATGAAAAACGCTGCCTGCTCCAGCAGCTATGAAACTATATCCAGAGACAGATCCGTGCGGCGATATTTCAACAAATTTTACTTCTCTATCTTGCTCTTTTGATGAAGAAGATGATCCGCAGGCCGAAACAACGACTGGATTTCCACCGACTCCAAGAAGGTCGAATTCCGACGCGCCGCCAACATGCTTGTGCCCATGAAATATCATCTTTACGCCATATTTAATGGCGGCCTCAAATAGCTGATGAGCATTGACGAGAAGGAGAAATCCTTCTTTCTTCTCGTCATGTTCTGGTGTTGGTAGTGGGAGTGGGTGATGATGAAGAAGTATGATTTTTTGAATCGTGTCGTAGGTGATCGAGTGGCGGTCGCACGTCTCCTTGTAAATGTCGTCATATTTTTTTAGCTGACCAGCAACATCATGTACCTTCCCTTGGGCAAAAATTCCGCCGCACGAGTTTATAGGATACAAGGCGATAGATGTATTTTTTAGAATGTCTGCCAAAAGTTCATCATAGTTGTTTAAAGGGAAGAGGAGTGACTTGATGTGTCGATTGAAGCGTGATTTTTTGTAGTAGGCTCGGCCTAGTCGTCCCCACGGAAGCACCCTATTACCCCACCACGAAAAATCGTGGTTTCCCGGAATGCTAACAATATATGGGCGTTGTCTTCTGCACTTTTCCGCCTCTTGGCACAGTTTTTCAAACATGGCCTTAAGGTGCGTCGAGAGTCCTCGGAAATTGTCATTTGTCGGGTGATCTACTAAATCTCCAGTAATAACTATGAGTCTAGGATGTCTCCTGGATAACGTGTCCACCAGTTGTTGCCAGTTGGTTTCCCATTCTGTGGTTTTGTCAAAATGTAGATCAGAAATGTGCGCAATAAGCATATTGCTAGTCTCGCAAGTACACAAAACGTAGTTGGTTCTAGAGTGTTATTTAGAACGGTGAAGTTGCTGCATAATACGTTTTTAAAAAGTTTGTGTCTGTCAGATAATTCTTACGGCGAAGAGGGGGGATATCTTAAAGAAGTGCTGGTTTAATCGATTTCGCTAGCTCACTACGCTACGAGCGGCGCCGGGGTTAGGTCTTTCTTCTTGCCTCGTCAATAGAGCTATCCGCGTCAAGGTCTTCAAAGAGGCGGACGGGAACCTCACCTTCGGGAGGCTGCGCTCGAATCTTCAATGTACCCCCCATGGCTTTGAAATCTAGCTATATCGCTGTATTCCACTTTGCATCGATGGGTGGAATATAACCTGGAGGGAATGAGTATCAAAAGAGGGCGTGTGTGCTGGGAAGGTCTTCGGGGTGGGTTACGGCTTTTCTCTCCCTTTCCTCAGGGCTACCCCCGGCTCAAGCGTCTCCGTGGCCGTCGTGAATGCCACTCCCGCAGCCTCCATGGCTTCCTGCATCTTTCTCACCGAGGCGAGGGTGGTGTTCTCCCCATGCTCGAATCGGTTGACCGTGTTGGGGGCAACACTCGCGTGTTTGGCCAACTCCCGCACCGTCCAGCCGACGGCGGCGCGTCCCATTCGTACTTGGTCACCGGTGATCATTGGGCAATTTGTCTCAATATACGGGATAATTTAATTGCTTCTGGCCGCTCTGATGTGTATGCTTCGCCTGAAGTGACAATTTGTGCGTGTTCACCGAAAGGCGTTGCAGAACATCGAGTTGGCGATGGAAAACTCCATAGCGTACTGTTTTTCGCCCCGTGGAATCCAGATAGATCGGTGCGGCGGGCTTTCGTCGGGCGGGGAGACGGTCGCAAACGTCAGTTTGCCTACCGCTGATATTGAAAGAATGGCTAACCACGGACCTGGTGCGGAGACGTAACCATCTGACGGAGCGGGTATATATTCCGTCTTGGTTACCCGGTAAGCACACTGACCCCGCAGCGTAAAACCCGCTGACCGCCCCCGGTGATAGCGTACCGGCCATGGAGTTGACCACCGAACACATGGGCGGGCGGATCCGCATCGAGCGGATGTTGCGCGGCTACAGCCTCGACGAGTTGGCGGAGCTGGTGCATACGACCTATTCCAAGCTGCTGATCTGGGAGGAGCACGCCATCCATGGGATGACCGCGGAGAATCTGGCGTGGCTGGAGGCGTGCCTCCAGCGCAAGGCGGAGTGGCTGGTCACCGGTCACATCAGCGCCGGCAACGATACCCCCGCTTCCGATCCGATGGTGGCGCTGGTCAGCTACTTCGAGGGGCTCGACCGCTGCTCGCAGCGGGCGACCCTCGACTTCCTGCGCCGCAACTATCTCCCCGACGACGATGGCCTCGACCGGTGAACGCATCCGCGCCGCCCGCGAGGCGGCGGGCCTTTCCCAGAGGGGGTTGGCCGACGCGGTGGGGGTGAGCCGGCCGACCGTCTCCATGTGGGAGAGCGGCGAGATCCGCTCGCTGAGCGCGGAACATCTGTTGCGCCTCGCCGAGCGGTTTCGTCGTTCGCCGGAGTGGATCCTGTACGGCCGCGAGGGCCGTGCCGCCGAGCGGGCGCCGGTCACCCCGGAGTTGATCGCCGCCGTCCAGCGGCTCGACGCCGATGCGCAGGTGTCGCTGTTGGCGTTCCTGCGGCAGGTTACAGGGGGCGGGTCCGCAGGGTAATGGTGCGTTGCGCATATGAGGTGAGAGGACAGGCGCTTGAAATGTTGCCCATTCCCGATTGACTGGAGGCTGTATTGGTCGGGAAATTTTCCTGCCGTCGGCGGTGTAATCCGTATTGCCTACGGTGCCGGCGGGAGATTGGTGTGTTCCGCTACCGGGTCAAAGAGCAAGAGGCCGGGTATCCAGGAGAAATCGCGTAGGTTGTGGGTGGCCAGCGAGACCTCCCAATGCAATGCAGTGGCCGCGATCAAGGCATCACCGAGAGAAATCCTGCGTTGTTGTCGCAAGTCGACTGCCAGGCGGAAGGTCGTGGGGTCGGGGTAGGTCACCGCCATCTGGGAAAAAAGCACCTCCAATTCGGCCCTCTCTTCCGGCTGGAGTTTGTGATACCCCAGCACCTCCAAGACGCTTATTGCGGAGACCATGGAATCCTGTTCGGCCAGCCAGTTGTTCAGTGCGGGGTAGCGCCCGGAGGCCGCATAGATGACGATGTTGCTGTCGAGCAGCATCAGTCATCGCGACCGGGCAGTGGTCTGTCCCGGCGAATCTCGCGTTGCCATTCGAGCGGATCGGTGATCTCCGAGAAGGTGTTCATGCGCGCCAGATTCTGCAATGCATCGCGGATGCGCTGCGGGCGATGTCCACTGGCCGATGGCGATTCGATGCGAGGGTGTCGCTGACGCAGGAACAGCACGAAGTCCAGCACCTCCTGTTGTTGTTCGGGAGGCAGTTCCGTGCTGTTTTGCCGTATCTCTTCAGCGATGTCCATCGGTCGTTCCTCTTTGTCGTACACCGACTGGATGTTAGCACTCGGCAACGGGCAAGGCACGGGGGTGGGATGGGAGAGGGGAGGTGACGCCCGAATTGATCGCCGCCGTCCAGCGGCTCGACGCCGATGCGCAGGTGTCGCTGTTGGCGTTCCTGCGGCAGGTCACCGGTAGCGGGTCCGTTGGGTGATTGGCAGGTCGCGTTGCTGGTTAGCGGATGAGCCGAATATCCGCATCGATATCCACGTCGCTCCATGCCCGGTCGCAGGTGAGAACGGGGAGTCTTCGTGAGCGGCCGAGGGCGATGCACGCGCGGTCGCCGAGGGAGAGGCCGTGTCGGCGGGTGGCGGGCTGAAGTTCGGCGGTGTGGCTGGCGTCATCGGCGGTGAAGGCGACGATGGTGAGCCCGATCGCTTCCAGCTCTTCGCGCATGCCTCCGGTAGGGATAGTGCGGGCGAGGCACTTTTGCAGTACTTCGGTCCAGTTGATGCTCGAGATGAGGGCGTGGTGGAGTAGCGGGGCGACGATCTTGGCGCCCGGTTCGTTATGCAGCAGGGCCAGCAGGGCGGACGCGTCGAGGATGCAGCCGTCGGCGGGGGATGCGGAGCTCACTCCTCCATCTCGCGGCGGGCTTCCTCTCGACGTTCTCCGATCAGTTCGTCGGCGAGGTTGATCTCCTGCGGGATGGTGGAGAAGCGCGCCTGGAGACGGCCGAGGATCTGCTCGGGGCGTTCCAGGATGATGCGCCCCTGGTCGATGCGGGCGACCAGGGTCTCCCCGTTGGCGATCCCCAGGGAGCGCCGCAAGGGGGCGGGGATCACCACGCGGCCTTGGGGGCCGACGCGGACTTCGGCATGCTCAGTAGTTTGTGTCATGATGGGTCGAGTGTGGCACAAAGTCTCGTTAAGTGCCATTCGGCTCTCCTGCGGAGGTTCGTTGTCGGGACAGCCTGAGTTCAGGTCGCGTTTTCGATTCGGGTGAAATTCAGGGACGGGTGAGTAATGGTTTATTCACATATCAAAGATGGTGACGATTTCCTGGTTGGAACCATCGACCACATCAAAGGCGTCTGCCGGGTGCTGTGGAGAGAATCCGCGAAGGGGTACCCGGGGCGCGTTCAGCGAATCGAGCCGCGCATATACAGAACGCTGGAGGATGCGCGCCAAGCGGTCTATCGGGCCCTAATACGCGGGTGGGTTGTGCCGATAATGTCGAGTGTTTGAAGAGCGTGACGTCGGTCGCTACTTGAATGGAAGCGTTTCCTGCTGGATCGGCAGCGGTGTGAATTCGGGGTCTTTGTGGACCAGGACGGCGTCGCCCAGTTGGGCGGAGGCGGCGATCCAGGCGTCGGCGAGGGAGAGCGGATGGCGGGCCTTGATGGCGGCCGCGGCCTCGAGCAGTTCGCGGCTTTCATGGACGATCTCGACGGGGAGCGAGCGCGCCTGTTCGTAGGCGGTGTGGCCGGCCAGCTCGTTGTCGTCCTTCCACACCCGGTAGTAGATCTCCATCAGGGAGATGAAACAGACCTTGCAGCGCACGCTTCCGTCGCCCGATCGTCGGAGGAGGTCGGCGACCTGTTCCGCGCCGGGTTCGTCGTCGAACAGGGTGAGCAGGGCGGAGGTGTCGAGGAGGTAGCGGGGGACGTCAGGCGTTGCCATCCTCTCGTGCCTTTTCGGCTTGGCGATCCGCCAGCAGGCGGCCGGTGGTGCCGCCCTTGCCCCGGCCGCGGAAGGCGTCGATCGGGTCGCTGGCCACCGGGGTGACGATCATCCGCCCATCCAGGACGATCCACTCCAGGCGGTCGGCGGGGGAGAGTCCCAGCTGCTTGCGGATGGCGGCGGGGATCACGGTCTGGCCCCGCTCGGTGATGGTGCTGCGCATGGTGGTTCGGCCGTATGAATTACCTTTTTCCAAAGAGTAATTCGATTCGCGGGTTTTGCAACGCTCAAACGCCGCCGTAGCGCACCGAATCCCCGAGCCAGCGGCGGACGATCGGTTCCACCCGCTCGGGGTGCTCCTTCAGCAGCTGTTCCGCGGCCCGCTCCACGGCGGGCAGCAGTTCCTTGTCGCGCATCAGGTCGGCGATGTGGAACTGCACCATGCCGGTCTGGCGGGTGCCGAGCACCTCGCCGGGGCCGCGCAGTTCGAGGTCGCGGCGGGCGATCTCGAAGCCGTCGTTGGTCTCGCGCAGCGCCGCCAGCCGGGAGCGGGCGAGATCGCCCAGCGGCGGCTTGTACATCAGCACGCAGGCGCTCTCCACCGAGCCGCGGCCGACCCGGCCGCGCAGTTGGTGGAGCTGGGCGAGGCCCAGCCGCTCGGCGTTCTCGATGATCATCAGCGAGGCGTTGGGCACGTCGACCCCCACCTCGATCACCGTGGTGGCGACCAGCAGCTGGGTCTCGCCGGACTTGAAGGCGTTCATCGCCGCCTCCTTGTCGGCGGCCTTCATGCGGCCGTGGACCAGCCCCACGCTGAGTTCCGGCAGCGTTTCGGCGAGGAGCTTCGCGGTCTCCTCGGCGGCCTGCGCCTCCAACATCTCCGACTCCTCGATCAGCGGGCAGACCCAGTAGGCCTGGCGTCCCGCGGCGCAGGCGTTGCGGATGCGCTCCATCACCTCCTCGCGGCGGGCGTCGGGCAGCGCCACGGTGATCACCGGGCTGCGGCCGGGGGGGAGTTCGTCGATCGCCGAGCTGTCCAGATCGGCGTAGGCGGTCATCGCGAGCGTCCGCGGGATCGGCGTGGCGGTCATGATCAGCTGGTGGGGGTAGCGGCCGTTGGCCGCCCCCTTCTCGCGCAGGGCGAGGCGCTGGTGGACGCCGAAGCGGTGCTGTTCGTCGACCACCACCAGGCCGAGGTCGTGGAAGCGCACCTCCTCCTGGAACAGCGCGTGGGTGCCCACCACCACCGCGGCGGTGCCGAGCGCGATGCGCTCCAGGGCGTCGCGGCGCGCCTTCGCGCGCAGCTTGCCGGAGAGCCACGCCACCTCCAGGCCGAGCCCCTCCAGCCAACCGCCGAAGTTGCGGAAGTGCTGTTCGGCGAGCAGTTCGGTGGGCGCCATCACCGCTGCCTGGTGGCCCGCCTCCACCGCCTGCAGGCAGGCCAGGGCGGCGACCACGGTCTTGCCGGAGCCGACGTCGCCCTGCACCAGGCGGAGCATCGGGTGGGGATGCCGGAGATCGGCGGCGATCTCGTCGCTGACCCGCTGTTGCGCGCCGGTCAATTTGAACGGGAGTTGCTTGAGGAACGCCTTGGTCAGTTTGCCCTTGCCCTTGAGCGATGGGGCGGGGTGGCCGAGGGCCTCGGCGCGCAGGCGGCGCAGGCTGAGGTGGTGGGCGAGCAGCTCCTCGAAGGCGAGGCGTTGCTGCGCCGGGTGTTCGCCTTCGGCCAGTTGGCCGAGGGGGGCGTCGGGCGGCGGGCGGTGGACGAAGCGCAGCGCATCCTTCAGCGACGGATAGCCGAGGGTCCCGCGGATCGATTCGGGGAGCCAGTCGGGGAGCCCGTCACCGTCGAGCAGGTCGAGCGCCTGATCGGTGAGACCGCGCAGGGTGAGCTGGTGGACCTTTTCGGTGGTGGGGTAGATGGGGGTGAGGTGCTCCTCCACCGCTTGCGGTTCGTCGCCGGCCACCTTGCGGTACTCGGGGTGGACCATCTCCAGGGTGTTGGGGCCGACCCGCGCCTCGCCGTAGATGCGCAGCCGGGTGCCGCGGCGCAGCCCCTCCTTCTGCGCCTGACCGAAGTGGAAGAAGCGCAGCAGCAGGAAGCCGGTGCCGTCGGCGACGCTCACCAGCAGCGAGCGGCGGCGGCCGAATTTCACCTCGCACAGTTCCACCTCGCCCTCGACGGTGGCCTGGTCGCCGTGGCGCAGGCTGCCCATGGGGAGGACGCGGGTGCGGTCCTGGTAGCGGGTGGGGAGGTGGAAGAGGAGGTCCTGGACGGTGCGGATGGCGAGCTTCTCGCCGAGCCGCTCGGCGAGTTTCGGGCCGACCCCCTTGAGGGTGGTGACGGCGAGGGTGGCGAGGGAGTCGGCGGCGCGGTCCATGGGGGGGCTTTCGGGGAAAAATCGGAGCTTACCTGCATGTTATCGGAGAAATCCAATGGGGATATCGCCTTTTGGTGGCGGCCGGGGGTGAAAATCCGCTGGCGGTGCCGGCGGAAAGGGCGTCATCGCGGCCTAGGGGCCGCTCCTACAGGTGGGGGAGTGGATAACCTTGGCATTCCAAATACATACGGGATTTTTTGGCGGGAACACCTCGGCCAAGAAATCCCGTGCCACACCGTCGTTCCCGCCAAAAAATCCCGCAGGGGATGAAAAATGGGGGGAAATGGGGGATTATGCGGGGATTCCCACGGACCGGCCCCTAACCGGAGAAGAACCCATGAGACGCCTGCTCCCCGTTGTTGTCGCCTCGCTGCTGTTTGGCGGTTGCACCTCCCTGCCGTTCCTCGGAGGGTTCGGTGGTGGCATGGAGGGGGAGTCGATGGTGACGATGGAGTCCCTCTCCCCGGTGGACCGCGACCTGATCGGCCACTGGAAGGTGGTGGCCCAGTTCGGCAACGCGGGCGAAGACGGTGACATGGACATGATCGGCAAGACGGTGCGCCTGCAGGAGCAGATGGCCACCGACCTGCCGGGGCGCCGCTGTTCCAGCGCCACCCTCGGTCTGAGTGAGCTGATGCTGCCGGACGGTGGCCGTTACGGCGCCGCGGCGCGCGGCCTGCTCGCCCCGGAGGGGCCACGTCCGCTGCTGGTGGTGCGCTGCGGCAGCCGACCCTTCGGCGAGTATCTGATACGTCCCGACGGGACCCTGCTGGCCCGTCATGGTGAGGGCTATCTGCTGCTCGCCCGGGAGGGGGAGTCGATGAGTTCCACGGGCGCTTCGATGACGGGGGAGGCGCCGCGCAAGCCGCAGCCGCCGGTGGCGCTGCACCTCTCCTCCGAGATCAGCCCCGAGGCGGCGAAGATGGAGTGGCGCTCGCTGACCCGCAAGTATTCGATGCTGAAGGCGCTGGAGCCGCGTTATCAGTCCCTCGACATCCCCGGCAAGGGGCACTTCGTGCGGGTCTACGGCGTGGGCGAGGGGGGCAAGGCGCGCTGGATCTGCAAGCAGTTGAAGAAGAAGGGGCAGTATTGCGCGGTGATGCGCGTCCCCAAATAAATTTCCCGCCCCGACGAAAAACGGCGGCCATCGGCCGCCGTTTTTCGTCGGGGCGGGAAATTTATTATTGGCTGTGATTGTCGTTTCATAAGGATTGGATGAGATCCTCGACGGATATCCGAATGTCGCGGGCGATCTGTCTCAACAGGATTGGGGAGATGTCTCTCCCTTTGTGGATGGGGACTGTCGTTCCGCGACCATCGGGATGGCGGTATTGGCAGTGGGAGCCCCGCTGGCGAATCAGTCGAAAGCCCATGCCTTCCAAAATGGCCTGGACTTGCTGAGGTTTGAGAACGGGGAGATTGCTACCCACCTCGGATTCTCAGGCGACTCTCACATTCTGCGTGCCGATGAATTCCGCTTCCATGCGGGGTTCGCCATCCTCCAGCAGCATCTCCACGACTTCCCGTAGGTTGTCGTTGAGTTCTTCCAACGTCTCCCCCTGGGAATGGGCGCCGGGGAAACCGGGAACGAAACCAACGTAGAGACCGGTTTCGTTACAGCGTTCGATAACTGCGGTGAAGTTGGTCATGGCGAGTATCCATTGGGTTGCGATGGGGTGATTTTAGCGCTGTGGCTGATGCCTGGCCTTAAACCACCCGCTCGTTGCCCCCGTCGATCGGGATCTGCGCCGCGGTGGTCTTGCTGAACAGTGGGCCGCACAGCTCGGCGGCCAGCTCGGCCACGTGGTGACTGGTGATCTCGGTCTTCAACAGGTTCTTGGTCTTGTACTGCTCCACCGTCAGCCCGTAGTGCTTGGCGCGCGCCTGGAGCACTTCGTCGGTCCAGATGCCGGTGTCGAACACCGCGTCGGGGTGCAGGGCGTTGAGGCGGATGTTGTCCGCCCCCCACTCCAGTGCGGCCACCCGCATCAGTTGGTTGAGCGCCGCCTTGGAGGCGGAGTAGGCGGCGGCGCCCGGCCCCGGTGCTGGGACGTTCTTCGAGCCGATGATCGCCACCCGCCCGCCGTTGGGGGCGCGGCTGAGCAGCGGGTGGGCCTCGCGCAACAGGGCGAGGTTGGAATCCAGGTTGACCGCCATCACCTTGCGCCACAGGTCGTCGTCGAGCTCTTCGATACGCTTGCCGCCGGGGAACATGCCGGCGTTGAGCACCACCATGTCGAGGCCGCCGAAGCGGGCGACGGTGGCCTCCAGGGCCGCCTGCAAGCCCTTGGTGTCGGTGACGTCGCAGACCAGGCCGAGGTAGTCGCCGCGCTCATAGAGCCCTTCGATCTTCTTGTCCAGGTCGAGCCCCACCACCGCCGCGCCGCGGGCCAGCAAAGAGTCGACGCACGCCTTGCCGATGCCGGAGGCGGCGCCGGTGACCAGCGCCACCTCGCCCTGGAAGGCCGGCGCCTTGCCGCCCTTGCGCAGCTTCGCCTGCTCCAGGTCCCAGTACTCCATGTCGAACAGATCGTTCGCCGGCAGCGCGCGGTAGCCGCCGAGCTGCTCGGCGCGCTGGATGATCTCCATGGTGTGGTGGTAGATGTCGTTGATGATGGCGCACTCGCCGGCACTCTTGCCGACGCTGACCAGCCCCAGCTCGGGGTCGAGGATCACCCGCGGGGCGGGATCGAGCATGGTCTTCGGCTCGCGGGCGTCGGGGGCGTGCTTGGCGAAGTACTTCTCGTAGGCGGTGACGTAGCGCTTCACGTCGCGGCCGATCATCGGCAGCTGCTTGGTGCGGATGATGTGGTCGGGGGTGGCCGGGCCGCGCTGGGCGATGGTCGAAACCTTGGGGTGCTGGGCGAAGGCCAGCGCCGGGCGGCTGTCGTCGCGGCTGAGCAGCATCGGCCGGCCGGCGGCGGCGGAGACCGCCCGGCGCAGCTCCGCCTGGGCGACCATCCGCGAACCCTTGGCGCGCTTCGGCGCGGGTGCGCTCACCTTCCATGCCCCCTGCTTGCGCAGGTAGCGCTCGGCCTGGTCGACCAGCTTGATCATCCGCTCGTAGGACTCGCGGGCGTCGTCGGCGAAGGAGAAGATGCCGTGGTTGAGCAGCACCATGCCGACGGTCCCCTCGTGGGCCTCCGCTTCGAACTTTTCGGCACAGAGGCGGGCGAGGTCGAAGCCGGGCATGACGTAGGGGATCACCACCACCGAGTCGCCCCAGATCTCGCGCACCCGCTGCTCGCCGCCGGGGGTGTTGGTGACGGTGACCACCGCGTCGGCGTGGGTGTGGTCGACGTATTTGAAGGGGAGGGTGGCGTGGAGGATGGTCTCCACCGAGGGACTGGGGGCGGAGGCCAGCGTGGTCTGCCCCTTCAGTTCGTTGACCATCTGCGGGTCGGAGAGGCTGGGTAGTTTGGCCAGCTTGAGCAGGTGGGCGATGCGCACCGGGGCGAAGCCGGCCTTCTCGATCGAGATCAGGTCCCAGCCGGAACCCTTCACGTAGAGGATATCCTCCATCTCGCCGACCAGGTTCTTCTCGCGGATCTTCACCGAGGTGTTGCCGCCGCCGTGAAGCACCAGCGAGGGGTCGCGCCCGAGCAGCCGCGAGGTGTAGACCCGCTTGCCGAGGTCGCCTTTGTACTTCTTCGCTTCTTGGTCGCTCCACAGACTCTTCATGGTTCAGGTTCTCTTGGGGTTGGGTGTTGATAACGCGGAGAACGCAGAGACGCAGAGAGCGCAGAGAAGAATGCTGATGCAAAACGGTGCCGGACGTGGTCCCCGGCTTCGTTCGCGATACTTTCTTCTCTGCGTTCTCTGCGTCTCTGCGTTCTCCGCGTTCCTTTCAAGGGCCTCAATAAGGCAACGGTCGGGCCAGCGCCGGCAGGTCGCCGCCGGCCAGGCCCATGCCGCGCAGGGCGAAGTGGTTCTTCAGCGGGGTGGCGGCGTTGGTCAGGTTGAGGCCGAGGTTGCGTAGCAGCCGCACCGGCTCCCACTGGCTGCCGAAGAGCCGCTTGAAGCCGTCCATCGCCGCCAACATCGGTACGTTCTCGGTGCGCCGCCAGCGCTCGTAGCGGCGCAGTACGTGGAGGCTGCCGACGTCCTTGCCCCGTTCATGCGCCTCCAGGATCACCTGGGCGAGGCTGGCGCCGTCGAGCAGCCCCAGGTTGACCCCCTGGCCGGCCAGCGGGTGGATGCGGTGGGCGGCATCGCCCGCCACCGCCATGCGGTGGGCGACATAGTTGGCCGTTTGCCGGAGCTGGAGCTGGAAGGCGGCGCGGGGACCGGTGAAGGTGACGTCTCCGAGGGTGTGGTCGAACGCTTCGCTCAGTTCACCGAGGAACTCCGCCTCGCTCAGCTCCAGCAACTGGTCGGCGATCTCCGGATGGGTCGACCAGACGATCGAGCTGGAGCCGTCGGCCAGCGGCAGGAAGGCGAGCGGGCCGGTGGGCAGGAAGCGCTGCCAAGCGGTGTCCTGGTGGGGTCGTTCGGTGCGCACCGTGGCGACCAGCGCCTTGTGGTCGTACATCCAGCCGTGGGCGCCGATGCCCGCCCACTCGCGCACCCGCGACTGGCCGCCGTCGGCACCGATCACCAATTTCGCCTTCAGCGCGGTGCCGTGCTCCAACTGCACCACCGCGTGGTCGTCGAGCCACTCGATGCCGGTGGGCGCGGCGGGGCAGAGCAGTTCGACGTTCTTCAGTTCGCGCAGCCGGTTCCACAGGGCGCACTGGGTGACTCGGTTCTCGACGATGTGGCCCAGGTTGGGTTCGCCCAGCTCCTCGCAGTCGAAGTGGATCATCCCGTTGCCGCTGGCGTCCCACACGTGCATCCGCTGGTAGGGGCTGGCGCGGCGGCCGATCACCCCCTCCCAGGCCTTGACGCGGCGGAGGATGTTCTCCGAGGCGCGGGTCAGCGCCGAGGCCCGCAGGTCGGCGATGTCGGTCAGGTCGACCTCCTGCGGGGCGAAGGTCTCCACCACCGCGACCCGCAGGGTGGAGTCGCCGAGCGCCGCGGCGATGGCGGCGCCGACCATGCCGCCGCCGATGATCAGGATGTCGTAGTCGTGGCTCATGGCTAGATACCTGGAGAGATGAACGCGTAGGGCGGATTAGCGTAGCGTAATCCGCCGCGTCGAAGTCGGGGAGCGGAAGGGGACACCCAAGCCGTTCCGAAAGGTTGGGGTGTTCGTTCCGCGGCGTTGCCTTCGTTTCGGTGGATTACGCTGTCGCTAATCCGCCCTACGGGGGGGGTGCCGTACTTGACGATCACAACGGCAGCCCGCGGGCGAGGCGGGGGAGGCGGCCGAGGGTGCCCATGTTCTGCCGGGCGAACAGGTGTTTCAGCGGTGGGCAGAGGTCGAAGGCGGCCAGTCCCGCGCCGCGGGCGTGGGCCAGCGGCGGCCAGGGGTTGGTGAACAGCCGCAGCAGGCCGTCGGAGAAGCCGATCACCCGGTCCTGGTCTTTGATCCGGCCCGCCTCGTAGCGCGCGAGCCGCTCCCCGACGCCGGGATCGCCGCCCTCGGCGAGCAGCTCGGCGAGCAGCGCCACGTCGCGCAGGCAGAGGTTGAAGCCCTGGCCGGCGATCGGATGGAGGGTATGGGCGGCGTTGCCGATGACCACCGCGCGATGGTCGATCTGGCGCTCGGCGCGGATCAGCGCGAGCGGGTAGGCGTGGCGCTCGCCGGCCTTGATCAGCCGGCCGAGGCGGTGGCCGAAGCGCTCCTGGAGGCGGGCGAGGAAGGCCGCATCGTCCAGGGCGAGGACTTCGGCGGCCGCCTCATGGGTGTGGGTCCAGACGATGGCGCAGCGGTTGAGGCTCATCGGCAGCACCGCCACCGGGCCGCTGCCGGTGAAGCGCTCGTAGGCGACGTTGCGGTGGGGGCGCTCGGGGGTGACGTTGGCGATCAGCGCGGTCTGGCCGTAGTCGCGCACCGTGGTGGGGATGGCGAGGAACTGGTCGCGCACCCGGGAGTGGGTGCCGTCCACCGCCACCACCAGGCGGGCGTGGAGGTCGCGGCGGACCCCGTCGCCCAGCTCGATCTCCACCCGCGAGCCCTCCTCGCCCGGCTCCACCGCCACCGCGCGGGCGGGGCAGAAGGTCTCCAGGTTCTGCTGCCCCTGCAGGGCGCGGTGCAGGGCGGCGCCGAGGACGCGGGCCTCGGCGACGTAGCCCAGCGCCTCGACGTTCTCCTCCGCGGCTTCCAGCAGCGCACTGCCGAAGCGGCCCTTCTGCGAAACGTGGATGGTCTCGATGGGGGTCGCGCCATCGCGCAGGTGGCGCCAGACGCCCATCGTTTCGAGGATCCGCCGGGCTCCCCAGGAGAGGGCCAGCACCCGATCGTCATAGCTCGGCTGTGCCGCGGAGTCGAGTGGGGTGGCCTCCACCATGGCGATGGAGAGCGGCTGCCCGGCCAGCGCCCGGGCGAGGCTCGCGCCCACCATGCCGCCGCCGATGATGACGATGTCGTAGTCGTGACTCATGGGGTCTTGCCCTTCGTGTTGATACGCAGCGCGGATCAGAGCCCGCTACCGACCAGGGACTCGATTTCGTCGGGGTCCTTGGGGGCGTCGGCGCTGAGCACTTCGCAGCCCTCCTTGGTGACTACCACGTCGTCCTCGACGCGGATGCCGATGTCCCACCACTTGCGGTTGCGCACCCCCTTGGTGTGGGCGGCGATGTAGATCCCCGGTTCGATGGTCAGCGCCATCCCCGGCTCCAGGATGCGCCACTCCTCGTCCACCTTGTAGTCGCCCACGTCATGCACGTCGAGGCCGAGCCAGTGGCCGGTGCGATGCATGTAGAACTTCTTGTAGGCCTCGTCGTGGATCAGTTTGGGCAGGCTCCCCTTGAGCAGTCCCAGCTCCTTCAGCCCCTTGGTGATGGTGCGCACCGCGGCGCAGTGGGGGTCGTCCCAGTGGTTGCCCGGCTTCACCTTGGCGATCGCCGCTCGGTTGGCCTCCAGCACGATCTCGTAGAGGGCGCGCTGCTCGCTGGTGAAGCGGCCGTTCACCGGGAAGGTGCGGGTGATGTCGGCGGCGTAGCCCTCCAGTTCGCCGGCGGCGTCGATCAGCAGCAGGTCGCCGTCGCGCAGCCGGGCGTCGTTCTCGATGTAGTGGAGGATACAGCCGTTGGCGCCGCCGCCGACGATCGGGGTGTAGGAGGGGACCATGCCGTTGACGCGGAACTCATGGAGCAACTCCGCTTCCACCTGATACTCCCATAATCCCGGTTGGCAGTGGCGCATGGCGCGGACGTGGGCGCGGGCGGAGTGCTGGGCCGCCTTGCGCATCCGGGCGATCTCCGAGCGGCCCTTGTAGAGGCGCATGTCGTGGAGCAGGTAGTCGAGGGCGGCGAATTCGCGGGGCGGGTGGCGGCCGGCGCGGGACTGGGCGCGGATGCGGTTGACCCAGCCGATCACCTTCTGGTCGAAGTCGCTCTGCGCGCCCATGGTGTAGTAGACCTTTTCGCGATCCTCCAGCAGGCCGGGGAGGATCTCGTCGAGGTCCTCGATCGGGAAGGCGTCGTCGGCACCGTACTGTTCCACCGCCCCTTCGAGACCGGCGCGGCGGCCGTTCCAGGTCTCCTTCTCCGGATCGCGCTCGCGGCAGAAGAGGATGAATTCGCCGTGCTTGCGTCCCGGCGTCAGCACCGCCACCGCTTCCGGTTCGAGGAAGCCGGTGAGGTAGAGGAAGTCGCTGTCCTGACGGAAGGCGTGCTCGGCGTCGCGGTTGCGGATGCGCACCGGGGCGGCGGGGAGGACGGCGACGGCCTTCTTGTCCATCATCCGCATCAGCTGTTTGCGGCGGCGGGCGTATTCGGTCTTGGTCATATCGCTAGTGGATCGAGCCAGTGGTGGCCGCAGGCGCGGGGTTGAGCTCCTCGTAGACGGTGAGCGCGCCAAGGCGGACGAACTCCTGGATCTCGAAGAAGGCGGTCTCATCCGCCTCGGTGGCGTGGTCGGTGTCGAAGTCGACTTTCGCCACTTCCAGCAGGTCGCGCAGGAAGTCGTAGACCTCTTCCGAGAGGGTCTCCTGGTTCACTCCGCCCATGCCGATGCCGTAGAGGAAGCCGTGGGTCCAGCGGCGCAGCGCCACCGCGCGCTCGCTGAGTGGCTGCGAGTCGGCGGGCAGCAACAGACGGAAGCCCAGTTCGGGGTCGTTGAGCAGGGAGACGGTGACGTCGAACAGTGCGTTGAGTCCGGCGTTGCCGAGGTGCTCCTCGCCCACCACCTGCTCCAGCCAGTGGCGGCGTTCACCGGTGCCTCGTGCGCAGAGCAGGCCGCAGAGCAGACCGTGGGCCTCGGAGGCCTCCATGGCGCCGTCGGCATCGCTCAACCACTGCTCCACCAGGGTGATGTCGGGGCCGTCTGAGGGCTCGCTCATGCAAGGGGTCCTTGGGTGGAATCGGGAGGGGCTCATGCTACCACTCCAGCCCGTTGACCCTCCAGGGCCGGCACTCTATATTGGCGCGATGCCGAGCCATCGTCCCCATGAATCCGAACAGCGACTCGACTCCCTGGAGAGCCGAATGGAGGAGTTGCTGCTGGTTTGCGACCAGCTGAACGCCGAGAACCGTTCGCTGCGCGAGCGCCAGGATGCGCTGGTGGCCGAGCGGGCGGTGCTGATCGAGAAGAACGAGATGGCGCGTACCCGGGTGGAGGCGATGATCAACCGCCTGAAGGCGATGGAGCAGGGTGGATGAGCTCCGAAGTGGTCCCGGTCAACGTCAAGATCCTCGACAAGGAGTATCAGGTCGCCTGCCCCGAGGAGGAGCGGGCGGGGCTGGTCGCCTCCGCCGAGCACCTCAATCAGCGGATGCTGGAGATCCGCAGGAGCGGCAAGGTGTTCGGTGCGGATCGCATCGCGGTGATGGCGGCGCTCAATCTGGCCCACGAGCTGCTACAATCCAAGGGCGGCGTCGAGGAGTTGGATCGCCGCGTCAGCGAGCGGTTGAAGGCGTTGGAGGATCGGGTTGGCAAGACCTTGATCGAAGCCCGCCGAATCGAATCGGAGTAACTGAATTCGCGGGCCGCCCCCCGCTTGAGGAGGGGGCGGCCCGCAAACGTTTTGGCGTCCCCTGCGCTGTTCGTCAGCGGACCGATATTTCCTTGAGCCTTACAGCACGACCCGGGGGCTCGCGTGTGGTACCAGTGTGCAGGTCCGTCTCCGTGCGGAAAGCCTAAGTGGCCATCGCTGCCCCCACTTGAACCGCTCGGTTCAAGGGTTCGTGTTCCGCAACGGCAGAGGCGGGGGACGCCACCTAATTCGAAAAGCAGCACGGGCGCGTTTTTGCAAAACGCGCCCGTGCTGCTTTTCGAACATTGAAAATGTGAATGACGGAGCGGGTGGATGGAAGATCCGGATGCGGTGCGACGGCGGATTCGGCGGTTGCGGCGGGGGCTGGGGCCTGGTGAACAGGCGCTGCACGCGGCGGCGCTGACGCGGCGGGTGTCGGGGTTGGCGCTGTTTCGCCGGGCCGGGCGGATCGCCTTCTATTTCCCGGTGCAGGGGGAGATCGATCCGCTGCCGCTGCTCGATCGGGCCGCGGCCATGGGCAAGCAGGTCTACCTGCCGGTGCTTCCTCTCTACTCCCTGCACCGCCTCTGGTTCGCCCCCTACACCGAGGGGATGCCGACACGCCTCAACCGCTTCGCGATCCCGGAGCCCGCGGTGCCGAAGCGGGCGCTGGTGGGACCGATGCAGCTCGACCTGGTGATCACCCCGCTGGTCGCGTTCGACGGCGGGTGTAATCGAATGGGCATGGGTGGCGGGTACTATGACCGCAGCTTCGCCTACCTGATCAAGCGCACCTGTTGGAAGAAGCCGCGGCTGCTCGGCGTCGCCCATGAGTTCCAGCGGGTGGCGTCGATCGAGCGCCGGCCGTGGGACGTGCCGCTGGACGGTGTGGCCACCGAGGCGGCGCTCTATTGGCGCGCAGGGGCCGTACGCTGAGAGCGATCGGATCAGGGAATGCCCGTATCGGAACGGGTCCAGTGAAGCGCTACCATGGTAACGGTATTGACGATGCCGCCCGTCCCGCATCCTGCGGGCGATCAACCACCCCGCACTCGACCCGAATGCGGCCGTGAGGGAGAACCGTTCCCCCAATGGAGCGCGCAACCATCCTGCTCGTCGATGACGACCCGATCAGCATGGAACTGCTCGACGGCATCCTCGGCGAGACCTACCGTTGCCTGAAGGCGATGGGCGGCGAAGAGGCGCTGGGCGTGGTCGGCGGCGAGGAGCTGCCGGATCTGGTGCTGCTGGACGTCAACCTCCCCGATATGGACGGCTTCGAGCTGTGTCGGCGGATCAAGGGGGACGACCGCTACGCCGCCGTGCCGATCATCTTCGTCACCGCCACCGGCAGCGCCGAAAACGAGGTGCATGGCTTCAATCTGGGGGCGGTCGATTTTCTCACCAAGCCGTTTTCCGCCGCCGTGGTGCGGGCGCGGGTGAAGACCCACCTGCGGCTCAAGGCGCAGACCGAGATGCTGGAGCGGATGGCGTGGCTGGATGGTCTGACCTCGCTGCCCAACCGGCGCCGCTTCGACGCCGCCCTGGAGCTGGAGGGACGACGCGCCTACCGCGAGCGGTTGCCGTTGGCGGTGCTGTTCATCGACGTAGACTCCTTCAAGGCCTACAACGACCACTACGGTCACGGCGCCGGCGACGAGTGCCTGCGCAAGGTGGCCGATGCGTTGCAGGGGGCGGTCTGTCGGCCGGCCGACCTGGTGGCCCGCTACGGCGGCGAAGAGTTTGCGGTGCTGATGCCGAACACCGACCGTGAAGGGGCGCTGGAAGTGGCCGAGCGGATGCGTGAGGGGGTGGAGAGGATCTGTATTCGCCACGATTTTTCCGGTGATCATCCGATGGTCACGGTGAGCATCGGCGCCGTTGCGGCGGTGCCCGGCGGGATGGAGGAGGTCGCGGCGCTGGTGGATCAGGCCGACCAGGCGCTCTACCAGGCCAAGGGGGAGGGGAAGAACCGGGTCTGCGGGGCGGGGTAGGTGGTTTCAGGCTTCAGGCGAAGGGGCGACGAGGGTCGCCCCTTCGTC
>NZ_BAAHXB010000101.1:0-20604 GCF_054657215.1 Endothiovibrio diazotrophicus | reverse complement strand
CTAGCAATATGAATACGAATTCATACCCTGGAAATCCCATGCGCATCAGCGAAAAGAGGCCAAGTCACCATCCACCCTCCCGCTTGACCCCACTAGCTCCCTGTCTTACCTTTCGGTAAAGCAAATCGATCGGAATCCTTTCGTGAGTACGGCGACCCTCAGCTCCAAGTCCCAGGTAGTGCTCCCGGCGGATGTGCGGAGGCAACTGGGGTTGCACGCGGGTGATCGGTTGGTCATTGATGCCGAGGATGGGCGGGTGGTGATCGAAAAGGCGCCGATCTCGTTCGTCGATGCCCTCGAAGCGTTGGGAGGAGAGCTGTGGCACGGCTACGCCGATGAGCTGGAGGACGGACGGGAGGAGTGGGATCGGTGACGCCCGCGGAGATCCCCTCCGGCGAGACGGTCGCCCTCGATACCGTCACGTTCATCTACTTCCTTGAACACCACGAGCGACACTTTGCCGCGGCGGAAGCACTTTTTCGTCGAATCGAGGCGGGTGATCTACTCGCCACAGCATCCACACTGGTACTCACCGAGCTGCTGGTTCCCGCCTACCGCGCCGAACAGCTCAATAAAGCGCGTGCAGTAACCCGCCTACTCACCCATTTCCCCAACCTGCAACTGCACGCCCCTTCCGTCGCCATCTCGGCGGAGGCCGCCCGGATCAGGGCGCAACACAACCTGCGCACCCCGGACGCCATTCACACCGCCTCGGCCATACACTCGGGCGCACGCTATCTGGTGACCAATGACCGAAAGATAGGGCGGGTCGAGAAATTGGCTGTAGTCATCTTCGAAGCAACGTAAAGTCAGCCACCACAAATCCACTACGCCCGCGCCATCTCAGACGCGACCTCGGCTGCCAGCTTCGGACTCCTTCCCTCCAACCTTTGCACACCCCGGCGCACAGCTTCCAGGAAGTGATCGCCATGGGGCGCCATCGCCCGCCACGCGGCCCCTACCTCGCCGGGAAGGGTGTCGATCATCACCTGCAGGATCGCTTCCGCCTGGGCGAGGTCCTTGATCGCCTTGTCCCGCCGGGAGGGGTCGCGGATGGTGGAGACGATCAGCTTGTGCAGCACATAGCGAGCGGGATCGGGGACGTTGGCGAGGACCGCACCCGCTCGGGCGATCAGCGGGAGACGGAGCGGGGCGTCCAGCAAGATAGTCGAGGTAGGTCAGCGTCTCGGCGTAGGCGCTCCAAGGTTGCAGATAGACCGGGCGAAACGGCGGTTCGCGGACGACGGGGGTGAGCAGATCGAGCCGCAGGGTGGAGCGGCGCACCTTGAACGGGGTGGAGGGGGAGCGGAGCGAGAACGCCGGCACCGGGAAGAAGCCCATCTCCAGCGCCTGGAGGTCGCTTTCGATATTCATCGCGGGGGCTTCGGGCAGGGCTAACGGGAGGTCCCGCGCGTCGGCGACGTCCACGCCGCCGGTGCGACCACCGGCCTCCCACACGACCCCCAGATGGGGGACGAGGGCATTGAAGGCGTGGGCGCCGATCAGCACGCCGCCCGGGCGGAACAGTCCGCTGTCGGCGAGGCGGCGCACTACCTTGAACGGATGGGGGTCCATACAGGGAATGCCGGCGGCGCTGAGCTGGCCGGCGAGCCGGTCGATGACGGCCCGGTCGGCGCGCAGCTCTTCGCGGGCCTCCAGGCGTCGGCGCATCGCCTCGGCGGCACCTCCCTCCACCGGGCCCAGGGTGGCGGAATCGATCGCGCGGTACATCGCCGACCTCCTCCCGGAAGTTATACGCCGAGTTTGACAAATGGGCGTATAACCTCCTACGCGGCGGCCGCGTGGCATCGGCTCTGGTTACGACGCTCTGCGTCGTAACCCATTGCCTTGCGTTCTGTTCGGCAGCAGACAACCTTCGGGTTAATGCCTCCGTTCGGCAGGACGCGGAGCGTCGAAGAGGGCGTTACCACGCGGAGCACCGAAGAGGACGTTACCACGCGGAGCACCGAAGAGGACGTTACCACGCGGAGCGTGGTAACGAGGGTTGGGGGAGCACTCAAGGGGCGGGAAAACGCTCGATCTCCTTGAGCAGCGGGGTGGCCAGTTCGTCATCACGGTCGCTGCCCCCTTCGCCCTGGAGCACCACATCCAGTTCGGCGCACACCTCCTCGATCGCCGGGGCGCCGCGAAGACACGCTGACGGGACGAATCAACTCGTTTCAGGAATGAACGGCCCCGATCCGCTACCCGTCCCACTCCCTGCTGCGTGAGCACCAATTGAGCGGTGATTGTTTGCAGGCGGACTGCCGGCCTCACTTCGTTCCCCACAACTCCTCCAGACGGGCCGGGCGACCGCAGGTGTATTTGTAGAAGTGGTAACGGACCGGGTTCTTCTCATGATAGTCCTGGTGGTACTCCTCCGCCGGATAGAACACCTTCAGCGGCTCGATGGCGGTGACGATGGCGCCGCTGAACGGCTTGTCGGCGATCAATGCCTGCTTCGAGGCCTCGGCCAACCGTCGCTGCTCGTCGTTCGCGTAGAAGATCGCCGGGCGGTACTGGTCGCCGTGGTCGCAGAACTGGCCACCACCGTCGGTGGGGTCGTGGTTCTTCCAGAAGACGTCCAGCAGTTGCTGATAGCTCACCCGCGCCGGGTCGAACTCCACCCGCTCCGACTCGACGAAGCCGGTACCGCCGTGGGAGACCTGCTGATAGGTGGGGTTCTTGATGTGGCCGTTGGCGTAGCCGGAGGTGGTGGCGACCACCCCGTCGGCCTCGTCGAAGGCCTGTTCGACGCACCAGAAACAGCCGCCGGCGAAGGTTGCGAATTCGGTTTCCGCGGCGGAAACCGAAAATATTGGAAGAAGGAACAGCAAGGCAATCAGGCGCTTCATCGGAGGTACTCCGTCGTGGGGAATGGTGTCATCTGATACGTCACCGCTCATCCAGTGGATTCAACGCGAAGGGGCGCGGCGGACCGAAGTCCACCGCGCCCCTTTCAGCATCGGCCGTTTGCCTTTGGCCTACTGCTGATCGAGGAAGTACTCCTCCAGGTCGTCGCTGCCGCCGATGTGCTTGCCGCCGATGAACACCTGGGGCACCGACTCGCGGCCGGTGATCGCGCGTAGCGAGGTGATGGTCGCGTCACTGCCCATGATCACCTCCTCGTAGCGCAGCCCCTTGGCCTGGAGCAGCTTCTTCGCCTTGGCGCAGAAGGGGCAGCCGGGCTTGGTGATGATGGCGATCGACTCGGGCGCCTTCGCTTCGGGGGCGATGTAGGCGAGCATGGTGTCGGCGTCGGAGACCTCGAAGGGGTCGCCGGGCTTCTCCGGCTCGATGAACATCTTCTCGATCACCCCGTCCTTGACCACCATCGAGTAGCGCCAGCTGCGCTTGCCGAAGCCGATGGCGCTCTTGTCCACCAACATCCCCATCCCCTCGGAGAACTCGCCGTTGCCGTCGGGGATCAGGGTGATGTTCTCCGCCTCCTGGTCCTTGCCCCAGGCGTTCATGACGAAGGCGTCGTTGACCGACAGGCAGACGATCTCGTCCACCCCGTTCTCCTTGAGCAGCGGCGCCAGCTCGTTGTAGCGCGGCAGGTGGCTCGACGAGCAGGTGGGGGTGAAAGCGCCGGGCAGCGAGAAGACCACCACCCGCTTGCCGGTGAACAGCTCGTCGCTGGTGACATCGACCCACTCGTCGTTCTGGCGGGTACGGAAGGTGACGCTGGGGACGCGCTGCCCCTCTCGGTTCTCCAACATGGTTTTGTCCTCGTGGTTATTGGCTGACTTTGCTGCCGACGGGTCGGTCCGTGGCTTCAGTGGGGACCAGTATGGGCAAAACCAAACTAGAGATAAAATCGTTTATCCCGAATCAAATGATTGTCCCGACCGATCAATTGACCTATTTTACCTGAAGGGGAACTTCTTCCTTCATGCCCTTCGCTCCACTTTGCCCGTCCTTGATGGTAGAGGCCCACGGAAGCCGAAATGAATCTACGAGAGCTGGAATACCTGGTGGCGGTGGCGGAGCTGAAACACTTCCGCAAGGCCGCCGAACGCTGTTTCGTCAGCCAACCGACCCTCAGCGGCCAGTTGAAGAAATTGGAGGAGGAGCTGGGGGTGATGCTGGTGGAGCGGGACAACCGCAACGTGCGGCTCACCTCCGCCGGCGAGGCGATTGCCGAGCAGGCGCGGCGGGTGCTGACCGAGGCGCGCGCCATCCGCGAGCTGGCGGAGGTCCACAGCCAGCCGATGGCCGGCAAGCTGCGGGTGGGGCTGATCCCGACCATCGCCCCCTACCTCTGTCCGCACATCATGTCGCCGCTGAAGCGCGCCTATCCCCAACTGGAGCTGCTGCTGGTGGAGGAGCAGACCCATGTGCTGCTCAAGCGGCTCGACGAGGGGGAGATGGACCTGGCGATCCTGGCGCTGCTCGACGGCATGGAGGAGGAGTACACCGCCAATCACCTCTACCACGAGGCGTTCGTGTTGGCGGTGCCGCGGGAACACCCGCTGGCCGGCAAGCGCGAGGCCAAGCGCTCCGACCTCGACCATCAGAAGGTACTGATGCTGGCCGACGGCCACTGCCTGCGCGACCAGGCCCTGGACGTCTGCTTCAGCGCCGGCGCGGTGGAGGACGGCAGCTTCCAGGCGACCAGCCTGGAGACCCTGCGCCACATGGTGGGCGCCGGCAGCGGCATCACCCTGATGCCGCGACTGGCGGTGGAACACGGCCACACCGACCTCGGCGGTCCGGTGGCCTACCTCCCCTTCGAGGAACCGCCGCCCACCCGCGAGATCGTCCTCCTCCACCGCCGCCGCTTCGCCCGCCAGGAGGCGGCCGAGCAGTTGGCGGAGACGATCCGGGAGGTGATGGCGGGGAAGACCGGTTGAAGGTCAAAGGTCAAAGGTCAAAGGTCAAAGGTCAAAGGTCAAAGGTCAAAGGTCAAAGGTCAAAGGTCAAAGGTCAAAGGTCAAAGGTCACCGAGACCATGCTCCCTCCGCCTACGCCGTCAACCCAAAAAAATAGCCGACCACCAAATGCCTCTGCGACGAAAAACGAAGGCCCTTTTACCTTTCGCCTTTAACCTTTCACCTCACCAACTCATACCCCCGCTCCCGCACCCCCTGCACCAGTTGCTCCACCCCGTCGGGCGCCGCGCCGACCCGGCGCAACGCCTCGGCCCCCAGCCGCAGACTCGCCTCCACCGCCTCCGGGAAGGCGTCGGTGGCGCCGGCGCGGATCAACTGTCCACACGCCTCCAGATCCCGCGCTCGGGCGATGATCGGCACCTGCGGACAGCCCCCGCGCACCATCGATACCGTGCGCAGGGCCACCGCGCCGCGATCGACGGTGATCAGCACGAGGGCGGCGCGCTCCACATGGGCGGCGGCCAGCAGCTGCGGATCGGCCACGTCGCCGTAGTGCACCGGATGGCCGTTGGCCTGCCCCTGGCGCACACGCTCGGGGTCGGTGTCGAAGGCGATGAAGGGGACGTCGCTCGCCTGCAACAGGGTCGCCACGGTGTGCCCCACCCGGCCGTAGCCGGCGATCACCACCCGCCGCTCCTCCTCCCGGCCGGCGATCTCCGAAAGGCTCGCCGCGCCCTCGCCGCCCTCACGCGCCCCCATCCGCCGCGCCAGCCGGTCGCCGAGCCGCACCAGCAGCGGGGTCACCAGCATGCTCAGCGAGATCACCCCCACCGCCATGACGAACGCCGCGTCGTCGATCACCCCCAGCGCCAGCGCGGAGCCGAACAGCACGAAGCCGAACTCTCCGGCCTGGGCCAACAGGAAGGTAAGACGCACCGCATCGCGCTTCACATAGCCGAAGGCGAGCGCCAGGGGAAAGAGCACCGCCAGCTTGATGGCGACCACCGCCGCGGCGTGCTGCAGGAAGATCAGGGGACGCTCGGCCAGCGCGCCGAGGTCGATGGACATGCCGACGGCGACGAAGAAGAGGCTCATCAGCAGGCCCTTGTAGGGCTCGATGCTCGCCTGGATCTGCAGGTTGTAGCGCGAGCCGGAGAGCAGCATCCCCATCAGGAACGCCCCCAAGGCCATGGATAGCCCCGCCTGATGCATCGCCCAGGCGGCGAAGAAGACCGCCAGCAGCACGACCAGCAGGAACCCCTCGCGGTTCTGGTGGCGGGCCAGCCGATCGAGGGCGAAGGGGACCAGATAACGGCCGAACAGCCACAGCGCCAGGAACATCCCCACCAGGATCAGCAACTGCTCCCACAGCGGGATACCGCCGGAGATGGCCGCCCGCTCGGAGAGCAGCGGCACCAGGGCGAGCAGCGGCACCACCGCCAGGTCCTGCATCAGCAGCACCGCGAAGGCGCCGCGGCCGTGACGGCTGGCGAACTCGCCGCGCTCCTGCAACAGCTGCATGGCGAAGGCGGTGGAGGAGAGGGCGAGGGTGAGGCCGATCAGCAGCGCGGTACGCCACGGCTCACCGCCCAGCGCGGCGTAACCGGCGATCCCCAGTCCGGCCAACAGGATCTGCGCGGAACCGAAACCGAACACCTCCCGGCGCATCGCCCACAGCCGCTCCGGCTTCATCTCCAGGCCGATCAGGAAGAGCAGCATCACCACCCCCAGTTCGGTGAAGTGGCGCACGTCCTCCACGTGGGTGGTGATGTAGGGACCGGGGGAGTGGGGACCGACCACCACCCCGGCCACCAGCAGGCCGAGGATGGAGCCGAGACCGAGGTGGCGAAACAGCGCCACGGCCAGCGAGGTGACCGCCAGCAGCAGCGCAGCGGAAGCGATGAAACTATCGAGGTGCATGACGAGGAGGAGGAGGTTGGCGAGTATCGAAAATGGTACCCAATAAGAAAAAAATAAACCGCAGATTTCGCAGATGAGCGCAGATTCGGAAGAAAACGGAAACGTGCGTCGATCTGTGAAATCTGCGCTTCAGGTTCGCTACCGCCAACGGCCCCGGCTGGAGGGGCCTCTACTCGCCCTGCGGTGACAACCCGGCGATACGCGCCCAGCCACCGAGCGCATCGGCGATCTCCGCCGGAGTCGGCTCCTCCGCTTCGGGTAGGTCGTCGAAGGCCCCATGACAGGTCAGGCGCATGACGTTGGGCTGCGCCGCCGACTCCAGGCGGAGCTGCACGTAGCGCGAGATCATCGGCAGGCCGTCGTCGTTCACCTGGGCGAGCACGGCCGCGCTCGCCACCACCCGTGGCCCCAGATCGACCACTTCCTCGAACCCCCAGCGGACCCGGGTGATGGTGAAGGTGTCGGGGCGGATGGTCTGGACGCTCTCCGCCAGGTCGCGCACCTCGAAGTTGCAGTGCGGTTCCAGCTGGCGCACGCCGCCCCAGGTCACCGGCGTGCCGTGCTGGAGGAAAATCCGCGCATCGCCCACCGCCACCTCCAGCGGCTTCACCAGCTCCACCACCGTCCCCACCGCCGGCCGGAACCAGCGCTCCTCCTGCCGCACCACCGTCGATTGACAACCGATCAACAGCCACACCAACGGCAACCACCCGATAATCCGGCCCATGACCCGACTCCTCGATTGACCCACTCCCCCAACTATATACGCCCCACCGATTTACATTTGCTGACACTCCCTTACACTGCGCAGACTCTCCCGAGAGCGCTCACCAGCCACAGGACCCCGGCGCTTGCTCTTCAACTCGCCCCTCTTCATCTTCCTCTTCCTGCCGCTCGCCCTGTGGGACTTCTTCAAGATCGGCGGGCGCGGCCACCACCGGGTGGCGACCGCCTGGCTGGTGGGAGCGTCGCTCGCCTTCTACGGCTGGTGGAACCCCGCCTACCTCGGCCTGATCCTCGGCTCGATCCTGTTCAACTACGCCCTCGGCGTCCAGCTCGGCAGCTCCCGCGGCACCCCCTCCGGACGTTGGGCGCTGATCGGCGGGGTCGCCGCCAACCTCGGCCTGCTCGGCTACTACAAGTACGCCAACTTCTTCATCGACAACCTCGACGCGCTCGGCGGTTTCGGCCTCCACCTCGACCCGATCGCGCTGCCACTGGCGATCTCGTTCTTCACCTTCCAGCAGATCGCCTACCTGATGGACGCTTGGCGGGGGGAGACCCGCGAATACAACTTCCTCCACTACTGCCTGTTCGTCACCTTCTTCCCGCAGCTGATCGCCGGCCCGATCGTCCACCACAAGGAGATGCTGCCGCAGTTCGCCCGCGACGCCATCTACCGGGTGAACGCCGAGAACTTGGCGGTGGGGGCGACCCTCTTTACCATCGGCCTATTCAAGAAGGTGGTGATCGCCGACCGCCTGGCCGAATACGCCACCCCGGTGTTCGATGCCGCCGCCGGCGGCGCGCTGCTCTCGGCGAAGGCCGCCTGGGGCGGCACCCTCGCCTACTCGCTGCAGCTCTACTTCGACTTCTCCGGCTACTCCGACATGGCGCTCGGCCTAGCGCGGCTGTTCGGCATCCGCCTGCCGCTCAACTTCCACTCACCCTACCAGGCGGTCAACATCATCGACTTCTGGCGGCGCTGGCACATGACCCTGTCGCGCTTCCTCCGCGACTACCTCTACATCCCGCTGGGCGGCAACCGCCGCGGCCCGACCCGGCGCCAGCTCAACCTGATGGCGACCATGCTGCTCGGCGGGCTGTGGCACGGCGCCGGCTGGACCTTCGTCGTCTGGGGCGGGCTGCACGGCCTCTACCTGATGATCAACCACGGCTGGCACGCGCTGCGCCGCGCCCTCGGCCAGGACCCCACGCGCAGCACGCTCGCCGGCCGCTGGCTTTCCCGTGCGCTGACCCTGCTCGCGGTGATGGTCGCGTGGGTCTTCTTCCGCGCCGCCGACCTGGACACCGCGCTCGCCATCCTCCACTCGCTGGCCGGTCTCACCGACGGCACCGCCGACGGACTGAAGGCGGCAAGGCGGCTGCCGCAGATGCTGCTGATCCTCTCGCTCACGCTGTGGGCGCCCAACACCCAGCAGATCATGGCGCGTTTCAATCCCGCCTTCGACACCTACCGCTTCGCCTCGACCAGAGACGCCGGACCACGCTGGTGGCAGTGGCGCCTCGGCTGGCCCTGGCTGCTCGCCACCACCACCCTGGCGGTGCTCGCCACCCTCCACCTGACCCGCGTCAGCGAGTTCCTCTACTTCCGCTTCTGAGGAGCGACGGCCCCGATGACCCCGCGCCGATTTCTCACCGCCGCCGCCCTGCTTTACTTCACCGCCATCGCGGTAATCGGCGGCGTCAGCGCGCTGATCGATCCCTACGACCTGATCCATACCCCCGACCCGAACCACACCAAGCCGTTCGTCCTCGAAAACCTGCTGCTGCACAAGGCCGCCGCGGTGGCCCGGGTCCGCCCGGAGGCGGTGATCCTCGGCTCATCGCGGGCCGGCCACGGCCTCGTCCCCCCGGCCGCGGGCGGGATGCGGGTCTACAACCTGGCGGTCCCCGGCGCCTCCCCCTACCAGATGCGCCGCCTGCTGCAACACGCCCACGCCATCCACCCGATCCGCCTGGCGGTCGCCGGCATCGACTTATTCACCTTCAATCGCCACTACCTCTTCGCCGACCTCGACGAGTCGCTGCTGGCGACCGACACCGACGGGCGACCGCAGCCGCTGTGGCGGCTGCGCCAGTTCCTCCTGCCGCTCTCCTGGGACCTCGTCAGCAAAGGGCTCGAATCGCTCCACACGGCGACCCCGGCGATCCGCCTCTACCCCCTCGGCAACTGGGAGACCATCCCCGCTGGCGGCACCCGGGCGGCCTTCCTGGACAACGAGCGCACCTACCTCACCACCTCCTGGTTCCCACCGCCCGGCCACCGCTTCGAGCTCGATGAGGGCGCCTTCGAGGCGTTCGCCGAGCTGCTGCGCTTCGCCCGCCGCGAGGGGACCGAACTGAAGCTGTTCCTCTCCCCCGTCCACGCCCGGCAGTGGGAGGCCGCCGACGCCGCCGGGCTGTGGCCACAGGTCGAGGAGTGGCGCCGCCGGGTGACCGCCATCGCCGCCCGCGAGCAGACCCCGCTGTGGG
Organism: Endothiovibrio diazotrophicus; assembly: GCF_054657215.1. Lineage (NCBI taxonomy): Bacteria > Pseudomonadati > Pseudomonadota > Gammaproteobacteria > Chromatiales > Thioalkalispiraceae > Endothiovibrio > Endothiovibrio diazotrophicus. The sequence continues at coordinate 10,633 of NZ_BAAHXB010000101.1, read as the reverse complement.
ACTTCGCCGGCTACAACTCGGTGACCACCGAGCCGCTGCCGCGCGGCGAGGACGACCCGCCGACCCGCGGCTACCAGGAGTCCTCGCACTACCATCCGAGCACTGGGGAGCGGGTTCTGCACCGCCTGTTCGACTACGGCGAGCCGCCCCCGCCGGACTTCGGCGTCCGCCTCACCCCGGCCAACCTCGAATCGCGGATCGCCGCGATCCGCGCCGCCCGCGAGGCGTACCGGCAACGCTTCCCGGCCGACGTCGAGGAGATCCGCCGCCTCGCCGCCGAGACCGCCCCGCAGCGCCGCCAACTGGTAAACTAACGCGCCTCGATTCCGTGCAATTTCCCAAGGTGACGACGATGAAGGTTCTGGTGATCGGTTCCGGCGGGCGCGAGCACGCCCTGGCCTGGAAGGTGGCGCAGTCGGCCAACGTGGAGAAGGTCTTCGTGGCCCCCGGCAACGCCGGCACCGCCCGCGAGCCGAAGCTGGAGAACGTGGCCATCGGCGTGGAGGCGATCGACGCGCTGGTGACCTTCGCCCGCGAACAGGCCGTCGACCTCACCATCGTCGGCCCCGAGGCGCCGCTGGTGCTCGGGGTGAGCGACGCCTTCCAGGCCGCCGGCCTGCGCTGTTTCGGCCCGAGCCAGGAGGCCGCCCAGCTGGAGGGTTCGAAGGCCTTCACCAAGGACTTCCTCGCCCGCCACCACATCCCCACCGCCGCCTACCGCAACTTCACCGATCTCGACGAGGCGCTGGCCTACCTGCGCGGGCAGGGTGCCCCCATCGTCATCAAGGCCGACGGGCTGGCCGCCGGCAAGGGGGTAATCGTGGCGATGACCCTGGCGGAGGCGGAGGCGGCGGTGCGCGACATGCTCGCCGGCAACGCCTTCGGCGAGGCGGGCCACCGGGTGGTGATCGAGGAGTACCTGGAGGGGGAGGAGGCGAGCTTCATCGTCATGGTCGACGGCGAACACATCCTGCCGATGGCCACCAGCCAGGACCACAAGCGGGTCGGCGAGGGCGACAGCGGCCCCAACACCGGCGGCATGGGGGCCTACTCGCCGGCACCGGTGGTCACACCCCCGGTCCACGAGCGGATCATGCGCGAGGTGATCGAGCCGACGGTGCGCGGCATGGCCGCCGAAGGCAATCCCTACGTCGGCTTCCTCTACGCCGGACTGATGATCGCCGCCGACGGCGCACCGAAGGTGATCGAATACAACTGCCGCTTCGGCGACCCGGAGACCCAGCCGATCATGCTGCGGCTGAAGTCCGATCTGGCCGCGCTGTGCGACGCCGCCCTCGACGGAACGCTGAACGAGGCCACCGCCGAGTGGGACGAGCGGGCCAGCCTCGGCGTGGTGCTCGCCGCCGGCGGCTACCCCGGCAGCTACCGCAAGGGAGACGTGATCGAGGGGCTGGAGGGGGCCGACGACGAGCACGCCAGGATCTTCCACGCCGGCACCGCGGAGAAGGACGGACAGGTGGTCACCGCCGGTGGCCGCGTGCTCTGCGCCACCGCGCTGGGCGCCACGGTGAGCGAGGCCCGGGCCCGCGCCTACGAACTGGCGCGCAAGATCCACTGGGAGGGGATGTTCTACCGGCCGGACATCGGCTACCGCGCCGTCGCCCGCGAACGGTCCTGAGACGAATCCCCGTCGAACGCGAAAAACCTTACGGACGAGGAAATTCGGGTTCGGACACCGCCCTGCCTGCAATTCAGGATACGCGGTACACCGCTCAATCCAGCTCCAGGGCCTGGCGGGCGATACCGCGGAGAAGGTCTTCCACCTCGCGCAGGGCGTCGGCCGAGGACGGCGAGGCGAGCACCGCCGGGCGGCGGAAGGAGACGTAGACCTTGTCGGGCTCGGCCGGAAGGGTGTAGAGGGCGATGGTGAAGGGGCAGAAGGCGATGTTGCGTTCGTCCGCCTCCATCATCTTGCGCGAAAACACCGCGCTGCAGAACTCGAAGACCTCCGCCTTGCCGTAGATCTTGCGGGTGTCGCCGAGGTCCTCGCCGGTGCGCTCCAGCATCTCGCCCACCTGGGAGACGCTGCGCACCACCAGGCCGCGCCCGGTGATCGCCAGCTGCAGGTTGTCGCGGGCGTCCTCGTAGCTCATGGTGGTACCGTAGGCCTCCATCATCTCGGTGGCGGCCGCCATCGACGGGAAGGAGGCGGCAACGAGCACGCCGATCAACAGTATTCGAGTGAAGAGGTTGCGAATCATGGTGTGGTCCTCATCTTCCGTAAAATGGAATATCAGCAGATACTAACAGTTCTCACTTTTCTTCTCATCTCCGGGCGGGCGGGCGGCGGGCAATCGACGACCGGCGGCCGAATCCCATCCCGACTCACCGACAACCGACACCGATGACCCAGACCATCGCCTACGTGATCCGCGACAGCCTCTATCTCAACATCACCGACCGCTGCACGCTGGCCTGCGCCTTCTGCCCGAAGACCCAGGGGATAAAGGTAGTACACGACTTCGACCTCACCCTCGACCATCGCCCGGAGGTGGCGGAGATCATCGCGGCGATCGGCGACCCGGCGCGCTACCGGCAGGTCGTCTTCTGCGGCTTCGGCGAACCCACCCTGCGGCTGAAGGTGCTGCTGGAGGTGACCCGCTGGATCAAGGCCCGCGGCGGCCGGGTACGGATCAACACCGACGGCCTGGGAAGCCTTGCCAACAAGCGCAACATCCTCCCCGAACTGCACGACGCCGGGGTCGACGCCCTCTCGGTCTCCCTCAACGGCCAGGACGCGGCGGTCTACGACCGCCACTGCGTACCGGCGCTCGCCGGCTCCTTCCAGGCGGTGCTCGACTTCCTGCGCGAGGCCCCATCCTACATCGAGGAGGTCACCGCCACCGCCATCGACGGCCTGGAGGGGGTCGACATCGCCGCCTGCGAGCGCCTCGCCACCGACCTCGGCGTCCACTTCCGCGCCCGCCATCTGGACGTGGTCGGTTAATCCTGTCCAATTCTTCCTGGCCATATCCGCTGCATTGAAGCGGTAACGCTTTTGGCCCATTCTTAGCCGATCCCCGCAACCCGGACTGCGCAGAACCATGACTCCCGTAAAGAAGGCCGGCAGCAAAAGCGGCCGTTTCAAGTACGACTACCAAGGCGTCGATACCACCTCGCTGAAGAGCTCGCTCTCCAACCGTCTGGTCTACACCGTCGGCAAGGACCCGCTCACCGCCACCGACCGTGATTGGTTCCACGCCGCCGCCTACACCGTGCGCGACCGCCTGATCGAGCGCTGGATGGAGACCATGCGCACCTACTACCGTCACGACGCGAAGCGGGTCTACTACCTCTCGCTCGAGTTCCTGATGGGACGCACGCTGTCCAACAGCCTGTACAACCTGGGTATCCACGAGGACTTCAACGCCGCCCTGGAGGAGATCGGCCTCGACCTGGGCCAGCTCGAATACGTCGAGGACGACGCGGGACTGGGCAACGGCGGCCTCGGCCGGCTCGCCGCCTGTTTCCTCGACTCCATGGCCACCCTGCGCCTGCCCTGCTACGGCTACGGCATCCGCTACGAGTACGGCATGTTCACCCAGCGCATCGAGGGCGGGCGTCAGGTGGAGCACCCGGAGAACTGGCTGCGCTACGGCAACCCCTGGGAGTTCCCCCGCCCGGAGGTGCTCTACCCGGTGAAGTTCTTCGGCCACGTCATCGAGTACCGCGACGACGACGGCCGCATGCACCACCGCTGGGAGAATTCCGACCAGGTGATGGCGATGGCCTTCGACACGCCGATCCCCGGCTACGCCACCAACACGGTGAACAACCTGCGACTGTGGGCGGCCAAGGCGACCCGCGACTTCGAACTGAAGTACTTCAACGAGGGCAACTACATCCGCGCGGTGGAGGAGAAGAACGAATCCGAAAACCTCTCGCGGGTGCTCTACCCGGACGACACCACCGAGATGGGGCGCGAGCTGCGGCTGATGCAGCAGTACTTCTTCGTCAGCGCCTCGCTGCAGGACATCCTCTACCGCTTCGCCAAATACCACCAGGAGTTCGACGAACTGCCGGACAAGGTGGCGATCCAGCTCAACGACACCCACCCCGCCATCGCCATCCCCGAGCTGATGCGCATCCTGGTGGACAACCACGGCCTGGAGTGGGAGCGGGCCTGGAAGATCTGCACCGCGGTCTTCTCCTACACCAACCACACCCTGCTCCCCGAGGCCCTGGAGACCTGGCCGGTGGCGCTGTTCGAGAAGATGCTGCCGCGCCACCTGACGATCATCTACGAGATCAACCACCGCTTCCTGCAGATGGTCGCCCACCGCTTTCCCGGCGACTCCGAGCTGCTGCGCCGCACCTCACTGATCGACGAGGCGGGGGGGCGTCGGGTGCGCATGTCCCATCTGGCGGTGGTCGGCTCGCACAAGGTCAACGGCGTGGCGGCGCTGCACACCGAACTGATGAAGCGCACCATCTTCGCCGACTTCCACCGCATCTGGCCCGAGCGCATCGTCAACATGACCAACGGCGTCACCCCCCGACGCTGGCTCAACCAGGCCAACCCCGAGCTCTCCGCGCTGATCAGCCAACAGATCGGCCACGGCTGGGTGACCCAGCTCGATCAGTTGCGCCGGCTGGAGGAGCACCTGGAGGAACCGGCCTTCCGCCGCGCCTTCCGCGAGGTGAAGCGGGCCAACAAGGCGCGGCTGGCCGAGATCATCCTGATGCGGCTGAAGACCGAGGTGAACCCCGACTCGCTGTTCGACGTGCAGGTGAAGCGGATCCACGAATACAAGCGGCAGTTGCTCAACCTGCTCCACGTGATCACCCGCTACAACCGCATCCGCGATGCCGCGGAGCGCGGCGAGCCGATCGACATCGTACCGCGCACGGTGATCTTCTCCGGCAAGGCGGCCCCCGCCTATGCAATGGCCAAGCTGATCATCCGCCTGATCAACGAGGTGGCCGACACGGTCAACAACGACCCGCTGATCGGCGATCGGCTGAAGGTGGCCTTCATCCCCAACTACGACGTCACCGTGGCCGAGGAGATCATCCCCGCCGCCGACCTCTCCGAGCAGATCTCCACCGCCGGCACCGAGGCCTCCGGCACCGGCAACATGAAACTCGCGCTCAACGGCGCGCTGACCATCGGCACCCTGGACGGGGCCAACGTCGAGATCCGCGAGGAGGTGGGCGAGGAGAACATCTTCATCTTCGGCCACACCGCCGACGAGGTGGAGCGGATCGCCCGCGAAGGCTATCGCCCGTGGGACTACTACCACAGCAATCCGGAGCTGAAGCGGGCGCTGGACATGATCAACGGCGACTACTTCTGCCCGCAGAAGCCGGACCTGTTCAAGCCGATCTTCCAGGCGCTCACCGACCATGGTGACCACTACCAGCTACTCGCCGACTACGCCTCCTACATCGCCTGCCAGGAGGAGGTGGACCGCATCTACGCCGACCGCGACGAGTGGACCCGCCGGGCGATCCTCAACGTCGCGCGCATGGGCAAGTTCTCCAGCGACCGCACCATCAACGAATACGCCGAACAGATCTGGAACGTGCAGCCGGTCGCCCACGATTGAGCGGCGGTGCTGAAAACGCGGAGAACGCAAAGACGCAGAGGACGCAGAGAAGAGAATACCGGGCGTAGGTCGGCGATACTTCTCCGACGCAAACGGAGGCACCGCCGAAAAACCCCGCACCTCTCCGGCCGAACGGAACGACATGCTCGGGAACCTACCCGCAACCCCGGCCCCGCTGCTTTCGTTTGCGTCGCCGCGGTAGCGACGACCTACGAAAAAGGGCGCCTACGGCGCCCTTATCCCATCTTCCACACAAGGAAAGAGGCGGACCCAAGCCGCCTCTTTCCTAGCGTTTCATGGAATCGAAGAAGCTGGCGTTGGTCTTCGTCGCCTTCAGCTTGTCGAGCATGAACTCCATCGCCGCCAGCTCATCCATCGGGTGCAGCAGCTTGCGCAGGATCCACATCTTCTGCAGTTCGTCGGGCTTGGTCAGCAGCTCTTCGCGGCGGGTGCCGGAGCGGTTGATGTTGATCGACGGGAAGATCCGCTTCTCGGCGATGCGCCGGTCCAGATGGACCTCCATGTTGCCGGTGCCCTTGAACTCCTCATAGATCACCTCGTCCATCTTCGAGCCGGTATCGATCAGCGCGGTGGCGAGGATGGTCAGCGAGCCCCCCTCCTCGATGTTGCGCGCCGCGCCGAAGAAGCGCTTCGGCCGCTGCAGGGCGTTGGCGTCGACGCCGCCGGTGAGCACCTTGCCGCTGGAGGGGACCACGGTGTTGTAGGCGCGCGCCAGACGGGTGATGGAGTCGAGCAGGATCACCACGTCACGCTTGTGCTCGACCAGCCGCTTGGCCTTCTCGATGACCATCTCGGCCACCTGGACGTGACGCGAGGCGGGCTCGTCGAAGGTGGAGGCGACCACCTCGCCGCGCACCGAGCGGGCCATCTCGGTCACCTCCTCCGGGCGCTCGTCGATCAGCAGCACGATCAGGTAGCACTCGGGATGGTTGGCGGCGATGCTTTGGGCGATGTTCTGCAGCATCATCGTCTTGCCCGCCTTCGGCGGCGAGACGATCAGCCCGCGCTGCCCCTTGCCGATGGGCGAGGCGAGATCGATCAGCCGGGCGGTGATGTCCTCGGTGCTGCCGTTGCCCAGCTCCAGGGCGAGCCGCTGGTTGGCGTGCAGCGGAGTCAGGTTCTCGAACAGCACCTTGTTCTTGGCGTTCTCCGGCGGCTCGTAGTTGATGTCATCCACCTTGAGCAGCGCGAAGTAGCGTTCACCCTCCTTGGGCGGGCGGATCTTGCCGGAGACGGTGTCGCCGGTACGCAGGTTGAAGCGGCGGATCTGGCTCGGCGAGACGTAGATGTCATCGGGCCCGGCCAGGTAGGAGCTGTCGGCGGAGCGGAGAAATCCGAAGCCGTCCTGCAGGATCTCCAGCACACCATCGCCATAGATGTCCTCACCGCTCTTGGCGTGGGACTTGAGCAGGGAGAAGATCACATCCTGCTTGCGCGCTCGCGCGGTCCCCTCCAGGCCCATCTCCTGGGCGATGGAGATCAGTTCCGCGGCGGATTTTTTTTTCAGTTCGGTGAGATTCATGGCGTGGGTGTTGTATGGGGTGAGTGAGCCGGAAGGGTTGTTACGAAAACGGGGACGCCCGGAGGGAGCGGCGCGGCACCTCGGGAACGGCGCCGCCGGGGAGCAATCGGATTCGAAAAGAGGATTGGTCCAGCGTCTCCTGCCAACACGGTACGGTCGGGCCGCCGGAAATCGTCATCGGAAAGGAGCGATTCCGTGGACCGAAGGGATCGGGTACCGGGCGAATATCTCTGGGGATTACCGATTCGGTTCAGCGAGGGGCCGCTGGATCGGCGTTCATCTACACGAGCGGGCGTTACGCTAGCACGCTTTTTTCGCGGCGTCCATAGCCAGGACGCCGCGACAGAAGATCAAACGTTGCTGTCGATGAAGGCGGTAAGCTGCGATTTGGAGACCGCGCCCACCTTGGTAGCCTCCACCGCGCCGGCCTTGAACAGCATCAGGGTGGGGATACCACGAATGCCGAACTTCGGCGGGGTGGCCGGATTCTCGTCGATGTTGAGCTTGGCCACCTTCACCTTGCCGGCATACTCTCCGGCCACCTCATCGAGGATCGGAGCGATCATCTTGCAGGGGCCGCACCAGTCGGCCCAAAAATCGACCAGGACCGGCTCGCCGGATTTCAGCACATCCTCTTCGAAGGAATCGTCGGTCACATAAACGATGTTATCGCTCACGTCTTCTGCCTCCAGAATGGTTCTCCATCAGCCGGCCACGACACCAGCGGCCGGACGATGTTCCGTGGGAATTCAAGTTGAATCGGAAAATTGGGTTGATTGGGAAATGGAATCGGGAATTTTCGGGAAGGTGTTTCGAAAATGTTTCGACATTTCAGCCCAATCCGCCGGGCAATGCAAGCCCAATCCGCGGAGTAATTGGGTTATGCTAGCCCACATGAGTGAAACCCACCTCTCCGACACCGAGTTCCGCAGCCTCAACCTCCCCGCAGAACTGATGCAAGGCGTTGAAGAGGCGGGCTTTCGCCACTGCACGCCAATCCAGGCGGAGTCCCTCCCGCCGGCGCTCGCCGGCCACGACGTGGCCGGCCAGGCGCAGACCGGTACCGGCAAGACCGCGGCCTTCCTGCTCGCCACCATGAGCCATCTGTTGCGCCACCCCGCCGGGGAACAGCGGCGCATCGACCAGCCTCGCGCCCTGATCCTCGCCCCCACCCGCGAACTGGCGATCCAGATCCACAAGGACGCCGAGCAGCTCGGCCGCCACACCGGGCTGCGGCTGGGGCTGGCCTACGGCGGCACCGGCTACGAGTCGCAACGACGCAGCATCGAGGAGGGGGTGGAGATCCTCATCGGGACCCCGGGAAGGCTGATCGACTACTTCAAGCAGCACGTCTTCGATCTGCGCGCCGTTCAGGTGGTGGTGCTCGACGAGGCGGATCGGATGTTCGACCTCGGCTTCATCAAGGACATCCGCTACCTCTTCCGCCGCATGCCCGAGCCCACCCGGCGACTCAACCTGCTCTTCTCAGCCACCCTTTCGCTGCGCGTCACCGAACTGGCCTACGAGCACATGAACGCCCCCACCCTGGTTCAGGTGGAGCCCGACAAGGTGACCGCCGACCGGGTGCGCCAGGTGGTCTACTACACCGCCAACGAGGAGAAGATTCCACTGCTGCTGGGACTGCTGGCCCACATGGACCCCATCCGCTCGCTGGTCTTCGTCAACACCAAACGGGCGGCGGAGCGGGTCGAGGCCTATCTGGCGGGTAACGGCTACGCGGTGGCGATGCTCTCCGGCGACGTACCACAGAAGAAGCGCCAACAGTTGCTGCTGCAGTTCCAGAAGGGGGAGCTGCCGATCATGGTGGCCACCGACGTGGCGGCCCGCGGCCTGCACATCCCCGAGGTGAGCCACGTCTTCAACTTCGACCTGCCGCAGGATGCCGAAGACTACGTCCACCGTATCGGCCGCACCGCACGGGCCGGTGCCAGCGGCGACGCGGTGAGCTTCGCCTGCGAGGAGTACGCCTTCTCGCTGCCGGAGGTGGAGGCCTACATCGGCCACCGGCTCCCCGCGGAACCGGTGGCCGCGGAGCTGCTGGCAACCCCGGCCCCGCCGGCGCGCATCGAGCGCCACCGCAGCGGTGGCCGGCGGGATGGCAACGGTGGCCGGCGCGGCGGAGCGGGCAGCGGGCGACGAGGCAGCGGCCGTCGCCATTCCGACTCAAGCGAGAAAAAACCGTAGTTTCCTCTCCCCATGGCGAAGACTGAGAAGGGTGGGATCCCCGAGGGGATCAAGATCACCGGCGAGAACAAATGCAGCTTCTGCAAGGGCTCGATCTGCTGCAATTACATCACCCAGCAGATCGACACCCCGCGCAAGAAGAGCGACTTCAACTTCCTCCTCTGGCAGGTGGCCCACCAGAACATCCAGGTCTACAAGGACGAGGACGGCTGGTTCCTGCTCATCGTCAACAGCCCGTGCCAGTACCTCGAGGAGGACGGCCGTTGCGGCATCTACGCCAGCCGCCCACAGATCTGCCGCGACTACGAGAACGACTACTGCGAATACGACTCCCCCGCCGAAGAGGGGTTCGAACTCCACTTTCGCAACTACGAAGAACTGCTCGCCTACTGCAAGGGGCGGTTCAAGAAGTGGGATAAGGCGTAATAGACGTCAGGCATCGGGATGGTTCCAGAGGCCGATCCCCCCGCACCACACCCCCCACTTTCTCGTTTCCACGCTCTGCGTGGAAACGTCTTCAATGACGCTCCGCGTCATGCCAAACGAAGGCACTGCCATTTCTGCCCCTTACCGCGCACCAGGACGCAGAGCGTCCAAGGTCCCCGGTTACGACGCAGAGCGTCGTAACCGGAAATCCGAAAAGGCGAAGGGGCGACCTCGATCGTCCCTTCGCCTGAAGCCTGAATCCATCCCCCCGCCACCGACGTATCAGCGCTAAACTCACCCCATCCTCTCTCTCCCGGTACCCGACCATGCGCCGATGGACCCGCTCGCTCGCCGCCCAGATCACCACCGCCCTGCTGCTGCTCGCCGTGCTCGGCACCGGCACCGTGGGGTTCCTCCAATATGAGCTGAACCTGCGCAAACACGACTACGTCATCCTCAACCTGACCGGCCAGCTGCGCGTGCTCGCGCAGAGCCTCATCCACACCGCCGAACAACTGGACGCCAACCCTTCCCCCGACGAGGCGCGGCGTTTCCGCCAATCCCTGACCGAACCGATGGCGCTCTACGGCCGCATCGTCGACTCGCTGCGCGCCCGCGTCCTCGACCCGGAGCTCACCGGCCGCGCCGCCCCCCTACGCTGCTCCTGGGACCGCCGCTCGATCGCCGCACTCGAGGCCACCGCCGAGAGCTGGCATCGTCTGCGCCGCGGCCTCGACCCGCTGCTCGCCGACTCCGCCCGGGCCACCCAGGCCGCCGCCTACCTGATTCGCGAACGCCACGCCCTCCACAACATCTCCCTCGACCTCAGCCGCGCCTTCCAGTCGATGATGGAGGGCAAGCTCGGCTTGATCATGAAGATCAACCTGTC
>NZ_BAAHXB010000100.1:0-20767 GCF_054657215.1 Endothiovibrio diazotrophicus | reverse complement strand
AGGTAAGGACGCAGAGCGTCTAAGGTAGCTGGTTACGACGCGGAGCGTCGTAACCAGCGGCGAAAGGGCTCATCTTGATGGCTGCCCCTCCGACTCACGCCCACGCCTGAAGCCTGATGTAGAGTAGGCGCCCATGATCCTGCGCCTCGCCCTCCCCTCGCCACTGCGCCGCACCTTCGACTACCTTCCGCCGGATGGGGTCGATCCGGCCTCCCTCGCCCCCGGCGTGCGGGTGGCGGTCCCCTTCGGCCGCGGCAAGCGCATCGGGGTGCTGCTGGAGGTCGCAGAGGAGAGCGCGGTCCCCACCCACAAGCTACGCCCGGCGCACCGGCTGCTGGACGCCGTTCCGCTCCTCGATGCCGAAATCCTCGAACTTGCCCAGTGGGCGAGCACTTACTACCACCACCCGATCGGTGAAACGGTGTCCGCCGCCCTGCCGGTGGCGCTACGCAAGGGCGAGCCGGCGGAGGTGGCGGGCAACCGCCACTGGCGGCTCACCGAGGCGGGTCGAGGTCAGTCCCCCGCCGATCTTGCCCGCGCCCCGCGCCAGGCGGAGCTGCTGCGCCGGCTCCAGGAGGCCGACGGCGAGCTGGCCGCCGAGACGCTGGCCGGCGGCAACTGGAGCGCGGTGCTCAAGGCGCTGGCGACCAAGGGCTGGATCGAGGCGGAGGAGCGCCCCTGTCTGCCGCTGGTCAAGATCGAACCGAGTCCGCCACCGGAGCTGAACGACGCGCAACGCCAAGCGGTGACCGCAGTCGGCGCCGCCCTCGGCGACTACGCCGGCTTCCTGCTGGAGGGGGTCACCGGCTCGGGCAAGACCGAGGTCTATCTGGGCATCATCGAACGGGTGCTGGCGGCGGACCGGCGGGTACTGGTGCTGGTCCCCGAGATCGGCCTCACCCCGCAGCTGATCAACCGCTTCCGCCGCCGCCTCCAGGTGCCGGTGGCGCTGCTCCACTCGGGGCTCAACGACAGCGAGCGGCTATGCGCCTGGCACGCCGCCCGCAGCGGCCACGCCCCGGTGGTGCTCGGCACCCGCTCGGCGCTGTTCACCCCGCTCCCCGATTTGGGATTGATCCTGATCGACGAGGAGCACGACCCCTCGTTCAAGCAGCAGGAGGGGTTCCGCTACTCCGCCCGCGACCTGGCGGTGGTGCGCGCCCGCCGCGCCCGCTGCCCGATCGTGCTGGGCAGCGCCACCCCCTCCCTGGAGAGCCTGCACAACGCCCGGCAAGGCCGTTACCGGCTGCTGGATCTGCCGGAACGGGCCGGGACGGCGAGCCACCCGACGATCCGCGTCCTCGACGTCGGCGCCCACCGCACCGAGGCGGGCCTCTCGCCGGCGTTGCTGCGCCACATCCGCGAACACCTGGATCGCAACGGCCAGGTGCTGGTCTTCCTCAACCGCCGCGGCTACGCGCCGGTGCTCGAGTGCTGGGCCTGCAACTGGATCGCCGAGTGCCGCCGCTGCGACGCCAAGATGACCTACCACCGCGCCCAAGGCCGGCTGATCTGCCACCACTGCGGCGCCGAGCGGCCGGCACCGCCCAACTGCCCGCAGTGCGGCAACGAGGAGCTGGCCCACAAGGGGGTCGGCACCGAACAGGTGGAGCACGCCCTGCGCGGCCACTTCCCGGAGGTGGCGGTGGCGCGCATCGACCGCGACTCCACCCGGCGCAAGGGGTCGATGGAGGAGGTGCTGGCGGAGGCCCGAGCCGGCCGCTACCGGATCCTGCTGGGGACCCAGATGCTGGCCAAGGGGCACCACTTCCCGGAGGTGACCCTGGCGGCGATCCTCGACGCCGACGGCGGTCTCTTCTCCAGCGACTTCCGCGCCCCGGAGCGGCTCGCCCAGCTACTGGTCCAGGTGGCCGGCCGGGCGGGGCGCGCCGAGCGCCCCGGCGAGGTGCTGATCCAGAGCCGCCACCCCGACCACCCGCTGCTCCAGTTGCTGATCCAGCGCGGCTACCGGGCGTTTGCCGAGGCGGATCTCGCCGAGCGCCGCGACGCCCACTTCCCGCCCTTCGCCCACCTCGCCCTGCTACGCGCCGAGGCCCCCGACCGTGACGTCCCCCACGCCTTCCTCGAGGCGGCCCGCGCGCACGCCGAGGAGCTGCTCGGCGAGCCCGGCGGGGTCATGCTCCTCGGCCCGATCCCCGCCCCGATGGAGCGCCGTGCCGGCCGCTACCGCGCCCAGCTCCTGCTCCAGGCCGATCACCGCGCCGACCTCCACCGCCTGTTGACCCCCCTGGCTCCCGCCCTGGAGACCCTCCCCTCCGCCCGCAAGGTGCGCTGGTCGCTCGATGTCGATCCGGTGGAGATGTTTTGACTTGGGCACTGGAAACGCGGAGAACGCAAAGACGCAGAGAACGCGGAGAAGAGCGAAAAGGGCGCCTGCTCCTATATACTTTGTCAGTACCTTTTTGCCGGAGTCCACATCATGTCCAAGCAAGCCGTATTCACCATGAAGCTGGAGTCGGAACTACGCGCCGAGTTCATGGCCGCGGCGGAGGCTGCCCACCGCCCGGCCTCGCAGATCGTACGGGAACTGATGCGTGACTACGTGCAACGCCGACGGGAGACGCGGGAGTACGACGAGTTTCTTCGCCGCAAGGTCGAGACTGCTCGCACCTCCATGCACGCGAACAGCGGTCGGGACAACGATGAGGTGGAGGCGGAGTTCGCCGCCCGACGTGAGCGCCTGCTGACCGGGGCGGATAAGACCTGAACATGCGGGTGCGCTGGACTCCACAGGCGGAGGAGGACCGTATCGCGATCTGGGAGTACATCGCTGAAGACAATCCTCCTGCTGCGGCGCGCATGGACGCGCTTTTTTCCGAGGCCGCGGGTCAATTGGCCCACTTTCCCGAAATGGGTCGTCCCGGGAGGATCGCAGGCACCCGCGAACTGGTCCCTCACGAACACTACCTCCTGGTCTATCAGATCGCCGATGAGACCACCTGGATCCTGACCCTCGTCCACACCGCCCGCCAGTGGCCGCCGCTCGGCTGAAACCTCTTCTCCGCGTTCTCTGCGTCTCTGCGTCCTCCGCGTTTCCTTCCAGAGCGCCGACCCCGGCGTTAGAATGCCCGGCCCGCCCCGGAACCCGATCCCATGAACCAGATGAACGAGCCACAACGCGCCGCGGTGCGCTACGTCGACGGGCCGTTGCTGGTGCTCGCCGGGGCCGGTTCGGGGAAGACCCGGGTGATCACCCAAAAGATCGTCCACCTGATCCGCCACCACGGCCGCCAGGCGCGCCACATCTGCGCGGTGACCTTCACCAACAAGGCGGCGAAAGAGATGAAGGAGCGGGTCGGCCAGCTCCTCCAGGGGCGCGAGGGCTACGGCCTCAAGGTCTCCACCTTCCACACCCTGGGGCTGACCATCCTCAAGAAGGAGCTGAAGGCCGCCGGCCTCAAGCCCGGCTTCTCGATCTTCGACGCCAGCGACAGCGGCACGCTCCTGCGCGAGCTGCTACGCAAGGAGCTGGGCGACTCGCTCGGTGCCGAGGACGACCTGCGCTGGAAGATTTCCCGCTGGAAGAACGACTTCATCGACCCGGCCAGCGCGCTGAGCCACGCGGAGGACGAGTCGGAGGCGCTCGCCGCGCGCATGTACGAGGCCTACGACCGCTGCCTGCGCGCCTACAACGCGGTCGACTTCGATGACCTGATCCTGCTGCCGGTACGCCTGCTGAAGGGCGACCCGGAACTGCTGGAGCGCTGGCAAAACCAGATCCGCTACCTGCTGGTGGACGAGTACCAGGACACCAACGCCTGCCAGTACGAACTGATGCGGCTGCTGGTCGGGGTGACCGGCGGCCTCACCGCGGTGGGCGACGACGACCAGTCGATCTACGCCTGGCGCGGCGCGCGCCCCGAAAACCTGGCGCAACTCAAGACCGACTACCCCGCGCTGAAGGTGATCAAACTGGAGCAGAACTACCGCTCCATGGGCACCATCCTGCACGCCGCCAACACCCTGATCGCCAACAACCCCCACCTCTTCGACAAGAAGCTGTGGAGCGCCATGGGCCCCGGCGATCCGATCCGGGTGATCTCCTGCCGCGACGCCGACGGCGAGATGGAGCGGGTGGTCTCGGAACTGCTGACCCACAAGTTCCAGAGCAACACCCAGTACCACGACTACGCCGTGCTCTACCGCGGCAACCACCAGTCCCGCGCCCTGGAGAAGGTGCTGCGCGCCCACCGCATCCCCTACAAGCTCTCCGGCGGCACCTCGTTCTTCGAGCGCACCGAGATCAAGGACCTGGTCGCCTACCTGCGGGTGCTGGTCAACCCGGACGACGACAACGCCTTCCTGCGCATCGTCAACACCCCGCGCCGCGAGATCGGCCCCGGCACCCTGGAGAAGCTGGGCAGCTACGCCAACGAGCGCGGGGTGAGCCTCCACGCCGCCAGCTTCGAACTGGGCCTCGAACATATCCTCTCCCCGCGTGCCCATGAGCGGGTGAGCCGCTTCACCCGTTGGCTCACCGAGATGAGCGACCGCGCCAAGCGCGGCGACCCGGTGGGGCTGGTGAAAGACGTCATCCGCGACATCGGCTACGAGGCGTGGCTGGAGGAGAACGCCCCTAACCCCTCGGCGGCCGAGCGGCGGGTGGCCAACGTCAACGACCTGATCGAGTGGCTGATCAAGGTGCGCGACGAGGAGGAGGGTGCCGAGCGCAGCCTCGCCGATCTGGTGGCGCGGATGACGCTCCTGGGCATCCTCGAGCGCGACAGCGGCGAGGACGACGAGAATGCGGTCCACCTGATGACCCTGCACGCCTCCAAGGGGCTGGAGTTCGACCACGTCTTCATCGTCGGCATGGAGGAGGAGCTGCTGCCCCACCGCACCAGCCTGGAGGAGGACAACGTGGAGGAGGAGCGGCGCCTCGCCTACGTCGGCATCACCCGAGCCCGGCGCACGCTCACCTTCACCCTGGCACGCAAGCGCAAGCGCTACGGCGAGGTGATCGAGTGCGAGCCGAGCCGGTTCCTGAGTGAGCTGCCGAAGGATGCGCTGGAGTGGGAGGGGGCCGGGGTGGAGGTGGCGCCTGAGGTGCGCAAGCAGCGGGGCAATGCCCATCTGGCCAATCTGAAGGGGATGTTCGATTGAGCGGGTATCGACCCGCCGCCCCGAGCGACTCACCGTAGGTCGGCGCTACCGCGCCGACGCAAACGAAGGCAGCGGACTCGCGGCCATGACGCCCCTTCCGGATGGCGTATCCCGTTCGGAAGGCACCGCGGCGGCTGGAAGATTGGTGCCTCCGTTCGCGTCGGCGCAGTAGCGCCGACCTACCGCTCCATTCAAGATCGCTTCAAAGTGACGACGCGGTGCCCAAAAACATGTCTGAAAGCGCCGAAAACCCTCGCCCTTCACACCGCCGGTCCATCGGCGAACATCGCCTCGATCGCCGCGGCGTAGTGCTGCAAGACCCGATTGCGCTTCACCTTGAGGGTGGGCGTCATCAGTCCGTTGTCGACGCTCCACGGCTCCAGGGTGACGTGGACCCGGCGGATCTTGGCGTAGGCGGGGAAGCCGTGACAGAGCCGGCCCACCCGCGCGACCACCTCATGGTGCAGCCCCTTGTCGGCCAGCGACGACTCCTTCATCGGATCGAGCCCCAGCGACTGGGCGAATCCCGCCCAGTGGTCGCCGCTGAGCACCGCCACCGCGGCCAGATAGGGGCGCCCCTCGCCCACCACCACCACCTGCTCGAACAGCGGATCGAGGGTGATCGCCAGCTCCATCTCCGCCGGTGGCACCTTCTCGCCGTTGGAGAGGACCAGGATCTCCTTGATCCGGCCGGTGATGGTGATGTGCCCCTTGGGCCCGATGCTCACCCGGTCGCCGGTGTGGAACCACCCCTCGTCGTCGATCACCGCGGCGGTGGCGGCGTGGTTGTTCCAGTAGCCGAGCATCACGTTGGGGCCGCGCACCAGCAGTTCGTCGTGCCCCCCTACCTGCACCTCCACCCCCGGCAGCGCAGGGCCGACGCTGGAGGGGAGGTTGTTCTCCGGCGGGTTGACCGCCACCACCGGCGAGGTCTCGGTGAGCCCGTAGCCCTGCACCAGGTTGAGACCGAGGCCGATGAAGACCCGCGACACCGCGGGCGAGAGGGCGGCACCACCGCTCACCACCAGCCGCAGCCGACTGCCGAACAGCGCCACCGCGCGGGCCGCCACCAACCGCCTCAACAGCGGCCAGGTCAGTGCCCGCAGCCCACAGCCGCGCCGCCCCTGGGCCCGCTCGAAGACCGCCCAGCCGGCCTCCACGGTGGCGTCGAAAAGGGCGCGGCGCAGCGCGCCGCCCTTCTCCAGTCCCTGGCGGATGCGGCCGTGGATGCGCTCGAAGATCCGCGGCACCGCGATCATCACCGTCGGCTGCAGGGTGGCCAGATCGTCGGCCAACTGGGGGATGCCGCGGGCATAGGCCACCGTCGCCCCGGCCATCATCGGCATGTAGTAGCCGGCCATCCGCTCCAGCATGTGGGAGAGCGGAAGGAAGGAGAGGAACAGGTCGTCGCTGGAGAAGTCGATGATGGTGAGCGGCGCCGCGGCGTTGCTGAGGATGTTGCGGTGGCTCAGCATCACCCCCTTGGGGCGGCCGGTGGTGCCGGAGGTGTAGACGATGGTGGCCAGCTCGTCGGGCGTCCCCTCGCGGCCGCGCAGCACATGGCCGCCGGCGGGGAGCCAGGCGTCGCTGTAGCGCAGCCGCGCCGCCTCCCCCTCCTCCGGCTCGCCCTCTCCCAACGCCACCACCCGCTGAAGCCCCGCCAACGGCTCCAGCGCCGCGGCGAGGCGGCGCCAGCGAGCGCGATCCTGCACCAGCAGCAGCTTGACCGCCCATCCTCGAGGATGAAGGCGACGTTGTCCGGACGATCGTCGGTGTAGAGGGGGACCACCACCAGGCCGAGGCCGAGGGCGGCCTGCTCGAAGATCACCCACTCCCGGGAGTTGCGCAGCGACAGCGCCACCCGGTCGCCGGGGCGCAGCCCCTCGCCCTCCAGTGCCGTCTGCCAGCGCGCCACCTGGTCGGCGATCTCGGCCCAGGAGCTGGCGACCCACGCCTTCCGGGCTCGGTCATAGGCGAGGTAGGCGGAGTGGTCCGGGGTACGCTGGACGCGCAGGCGGAACAGCCCGTCGAGGGTCACCGCCTCCGCCGCCGGGATCGAAGCAATCGGGGTCAAACCGCCCCCTCCCTACTTGGTGAAACGCTTCATCCGCACCTTGTCGTTGAAGAACTGGATGGTGATGCTGCCCGCCTCCCCCGTCCAACTGGCGGAGGTACCTGAGAGCCCGGCGACCCCGGCGCTGGAGACCTCTGTGGGGGCGCCGAGGATCGCCTCAACTTCGCTGCGGCTCATGCCGTCGCGGACCTTGTCGAAGTTCTCCTGGGTAATCTTGGTACAGGCCACCAGCCATACCAGCAGGGCCAGGACAACGAGGCGCAGAGAGATCGTTTTCATAGGGATCGATATACCTGAATCCGGGAAAGATGAGGGTACGCTCAAACCAGCAGCTCGGGGCGAACCATCCAGACGATGCTCCACGCCCCCTCTTCATCACAGCGCTCCAGGCAGACCACACTGGCAGGGCGCAAGGAGAGCAGCGGGCCGTCGTGGCCGGGGGCCACCAGCAGGGCGGCAAGGCGACCGAGGAAGGGGAGGTGACCGACCACCATGGCGTCCTCGCACCACTCCTTCACCTGACGGGCGAAAGCGGCAACATCGTCCTGCGGGGCGATGCCGGCCACCGCCGCCGCATCGCGCCCCGGCGCCACCGCCCGCACCAGCACCTCGGCGCTTTGCCGGGCACGCGCCTTGCCGCTGTGGATCACCCGGGTGACGTGGACACCGGCGCGCTCCAGCAGGCCGGCCAGCCGCTCCACCTCCACCTCACCCCGCGGGCTCAGCGGCCGCTCCGGGTCCTCCTCCTTGGAGAGCGCCTCACCGTGCTGCACCAGATAGAGTCTCATGGCAAACCTCCAGGCGTACCGCCCGGCGATCGACGCCCCGCCAGGGGCGCCGATCGCGACGCGACACGCTACGCGATATCAGTAATGGTAGCCGAGGCGCAGGACGTGGAACTCGATCCCCGGATTGGGGTCTTCGATGCCGGCGTTGGAGAGGTGCTGGAAGCGGTAGGCGAGTTCCCACCGGTTGTGATCGCCGAAGCGATAGCCGACGCCGAGATGGGTGCCTAAATGTAAGACGCCACCCATGTCGCGATTGTCCAACTGCTCATCGGAGAGCAGGTGGGCACCGATGCCCAGCTCGAAGAAGGGGTAGGGAGCGGATTCGGACTTGGGCTTGAGCTGGAACACCGGGGTGAAGCTCAGGTCGGCGCCGCCGCCGTTGCTCCACACCCCCGCCTCCGCCTCCCACAGGCCGGTAACGTACCAGTCGCCCTCGTCGAACCAGCGCTTGTCCCAGTCCCACTGCAACCCCACCCGCGCCAGTTCGGTGTCGTCACCGCCACCGATGGTGACCGCCGCCCCATCCATCCCCCGGGCGGGGACCGTCGCCGCCAGAACCAACGCCGACGCCAGCGCGCCACACACGATCGCCTTGCCCATAACTCCCCCTGGTCTGTTTTAATAGCGGCGCCATCGGGCGCCGCCGAAGCATTTGGATTTGGTGTATTGCGTCCCGCGAGCGCATTCCTGACGGCGGAGACCGCCGAAGTATAACAAGGCCGCACGGTGAAAAAAGAGGCGAAAATGGGGATCGAACGATGGGACGAAAGGGCCGGCGGCCCCCTCTCGAAGGCCGTGGCGTTCCGCAAGCCCGCCATCGGCCCGGTGGCCAGTTGATGGCCGCCCCGCATCTCCAGAGTCTGGTGGGGCTGGCGGCGCTCACCGCCATTGCCTGGTTGTTCAGCGAACGGCGTAGCGAGGTGCGGCTGGCCGCCGCCGCGGGGGGCGTCGCGGTGCAACTGGCCCTGGCCGCGCTGCTCCTCTACCTGCCCGCCTCGCGCGAACTGTTCACCCTGCTCAACGATCTGGTGCTCGCCCTGGAGTCGGCCACCCGCGCCGGCACCTCGATGGTCTTCGGCTACCTCGGCGGCGGCGACCTCCCCTTCGACGAGCAGCAACCCGGCGGCGCCTACGTGCTCGCCTTCCGCGGCCTGCCGATGGTGCTGGTGGTCAGCGCGCTCTCCGCGCTGCTCTTCTACTGGCGCATCCTGCCACGCATCGTCGGCGCGCTCTCCTGGCTGCTGCAGAAGAGCCTCGGCGTCGGCGGCGCCCTCGGCGTGGCGACCGCCGCCAACATCTTCGTCGGCATGACCGAGGCGCCGCTGCTGATCCGCCCCTATCTGGCGCGGCTCACCCGCTCGGAGCTGTTCACCGTGATGACCGCCGGCATGGCCACCGTCGCCGGCACGGTGATGGCGCTCTACGCGGCGATCGTCGGCCCGGTGATCGACGGCGCGCTGGGCCATATCCTCACCGCCTCGCTGATCTCCGCGCCGGCGGCGATCACCGTCGCCCGGCTGATGGTGCCGGAGCGCGGCCCCTCCTCCACGCCGGGCACCGCCGGCGAGGTAATCCCCGAGCGGGACGCCGACAGCGCCATGGACGCGGTGACCAAGGGGACCCTCAGCGGCATCCAACTGCTCGCCAACATCATCGCCATGCTGATCGTGCTGGTCGCCCTGGTGCACCTCGCCAACCTGATCCTCGGCCTGCTCCCCGACCTCGGCGGCGAACCGTTCACCCTGCAGCGGATCCTCGGCTGGCTGATGGCCCCGGTGGCCTGGTTGATGGGGATCCCGTGGCGCGAGGCGACCACCGCCGGGGCGCTGCTCGGCACCAAGACGGTGCTCAACGAACTGATCGCCTACCTCAACCTGGCGGCCCTGGAGCCGGGCAGCTTAAGCGAGCGCAGCCGGCTGATCCTGGTCTACGCGATGTGCGGCTTCGCCAATTTCGGCAGCCTGGGGATCATGGTCGGCGGGCTGGGGACGCTGGTGCCGGAGCGGCGCGGCGAGATCGTCGAGCTGGGGATGCGCTCGATCGTCGCGGGGACGCTGGCCACCTGCATGACCGGGGCGGTGGTCGGACTGTTGATTTAAGAAGAGAAACATCCAACGCAAAGGCGCGAAGACGCAAAGGGCGCGAAGTTTTTCTTTACTCTTTGCGTCCTTTGCGTCCTTTGCGTCCTTTGCGTCCTTTGCGTCCTTTGCGTCCTTTGCGTCCTTTGCGTCTTAGCGCCTTTGCGTTGAACTCTTCGCATGGCCACCGAGGCTATAATCGCGGAGCCACCCTCACGACGGAGCGGATATGAAGGACTCCACCTACCAAAACGACTTTCTGCTCTGGACAGAACGCCAAGCGGCGCTGCTACGGGCCGGACGCCTCACCGAGCTGGACTTCGAGAATATCCTTGAGGAGATCGAGGACATGGGCAGGGAGCAGAAGATGGCCCTCCAATCACTGCTGCGGATGATTCTCGTCCATCTGCTCAAGCTGGAACTCTCCCCCGCCACCGAGCCGCAAGCCAAATGGGCCGAAGAGCTGCTGGAGTTCCGCGCCCAAGCAGAGAACCGGATCGAAGACACCCCAAGCCTGAAGCACTACATCGACGAGCTGTTCGCCAAGGCATGGCCCCAGGCGCGGCGGATCGCGCAGAAGTCGTTCGAACTCCATCACGAGAAGGTGACGATCCCGGCGGAGTGCCCCTACACCCTGGAGCAGGTGCTCGATTCCGACTATTTCCCGGGATAACCGGGCAGGAACATCCAACGCAAAGGCGCGAAGGGCGCAAAGTCCGTTTCTCGTTGCGCCGTTTACATTGAATGCATCAATCCACCCGCTTCGCCGCCGCTCGGTAGGCACCCTTGTCGCGGCGGGGACCGATGGCGATGATCAAGACCTCCACCTCCCGGCACTCCACCCGGTAGACGATCCGCAGGTCCCCGGTGCGCAGGCGTCGGTAGCCGGCGAGGTTTCCGCTCAGCGGCTTGCCGACCTTGTCCGGCTCGCCCCGAACCAGCTTCTTGCCGATACCCGCAGGTCGTCGAGCTCGTCCTGCAGCGCCTCGTAGGTCGCCACCGGCAGCACCACCGCGGCGGGCGCATTGTTGCGCATCACCACGTAACGATCCTGCTTGCCGCTGATCAGGTTGTCGAAGAACTTCTTCGCCGAGCGGGCGATCTCGGTGATCGAAACCGCCTGATCGGCACGGGTAAGTAGGACACCCATCTCTGCACCCCGAAAATCATGTAATTATGCGGATAATAGCACGCACAATAACATGCAAACGGAAAATGAGATCTCTCAACCCCGATCCGACCGGCACATGTCCGGCAGCCAGTCGTCGGGCAGACCCTCGCCGCGGCAGCGCCAGACCAGATACCCGCCGCGCTCGACGAAATCGAAGACCAGCGACTTGCCGGCAAACGCCTCATCCCCCTTCAGCTTCACCTCGACCCGCCCCTGGTCACCCAGGGTGAGCGACTCCACGTAGTCGCTCCGCGGTCGCTCGGGCAGGGTCAGTTCCTCCAGCCCGTTCGGCCAGCGCCCCTCGCTGCCGTGGAACACCTTCACCCGCTGCACCACCTCCTTGCCGAGGGCCACGCCGGCCAGCAGGTTCTTGCGGTGGGTCAGGTTCTCACGGGTGGGCTGGGCGTAAAGCAGGATGCCGGCGACGGCGACGACCAGGACGAGGGGGGCGATGAGATCAAGTCGGTTGAGGAGTTTCATGTGGTTACTGCGCATGGATGAAGAAAGTGCGTAGGGTGTGCCTCGGCACACCCTCCCCAATCGGCGAAGCGTGTCCACCTCGGACTCGCGCCGATGCAACGAAGTTCCCCCTACTCCCACTCCCCAAAATGCCCCTCCCCCTCGATCAAGGTGCGGGCCATCATCAGGGCGTCCTCCCGCCCGTTGCGGGCGGGGTAGTAGTTGGGGCGGCGGCCGATCTCGTTGAAGCCGAGGGAGTCGTAGAGGGCCACCGCGGCGGTATTGGAGGGGCGTACCTCCAGCAGCGCCATGTCGGCGTCGCGGCGGCGGGCGAGGTGGAGCAGGTGGTTGAGGATGCGCCGGCCGACCCCCCGCCCCTGGTGGTCGGGGTGGACGCAGACGTTGAGGATGTGGGCCTCGCCGGCGGCCACCATCATCACCCCGTGACCCACCACCTCCCCATCCAGCTCCGCCATCCAGCAGAGGTGGCCCGCCTGCAGGCAGTCGTTGAAGATCCCCTCGCTCCACGGGTGACGGTAGCCGGCCCGCTCCACCCGCATCACCGTTACCAGATCCGCCGCGGACATCGGCCGCAAGCGCACCTCGCGGGCCTTCATCACCGCGCTCATGGAAGAATCCAAAGAGATTGTCCGCAAACGAACGCGAATGAACGCGAATGATCAGAGAATCTTTCTACGACTTTTCGGCCAGGGTCATCGACGCCCATCAGTGGCTCCGTTCGATGAACGCCCTTGGGTAGGGTGTGCCGACGACAGGAAGCGCACCACTCCGTAGAGGCTGGTGCACCTCGTTCCTCGGCACGCCCTACGACGTTCTCACACGTCACGCTCTTCATTTGCGTCTGCCTTCGCGTTCATTTGCGGACAAATATTCTCTTCAACCGGCGCCGTGGACGCGCAGGGCCAGTTTGAGGTCGTCCCAGGCGCGGCGCTTCTGGCTGGGGGTGCGCAGCAGGTAGGCGGGGTGGTAGGTGGCGACCACCGGGATGCCGTAGGGGCGCAGGGTGTGGACCCGGCCGCGCAGACGACCGATCGCCTCGTCGGTCTGCAGCAGGTTCTGCGCGGCGACGCGCCCGACGGCGAGGATCACCCGCGGCTGGATCAGCTCGATCTGGCGCAGCAGGTAGGGGATGCAGACCTCCACCTCGTCGGGGCGCGGGTCGCGGTTGTTGGGCGGCCGGCTCTTCAGCACGTTGGCGATGTAGACCTGCTCGCGGGCGAAGCCGGCGGCCCACAGCATGGCGTTGAGCAGCTTGCCGGCGCGGCCGACGAAGGGCTCGCCCTGGAGGTCCTCATCGTGCCCCGGCGCCTCCCCCACCACCATCCAGGTGGCGTTGCGGTCGCCGACGCCGAACACCGGGTGGGTGCGGCTGCGGTGAAGCTCGCAGCGGGTGCAGTCGCGCACCATCGACTCCAACGACTCCCAGCCTACCGACGCGCCCACCGAACGGCGCGGCTCGGGCACCGGGGGCGGGGCCGGCCGTTGGCGCGGCGCGGCGGGAGCCGGACGCGGCGGCGGAGAGGGAGGAGCGGACCGGGGAGCATTGCGCGCCATCGGGGGCGGCGCCGACGGAGGCGGCATCGCCGCCTCGTCATACCACGGCGGCGGCTCGTCCCAGGCCGGGGGCTCCTCCATGAACGGCGGCGGCGCGGGCGGCGCAGGGGATTCGACAGGCGGAGCGGAGACAGGAGGCGCCACCGGCGCGACCTCGGCAACCGCCTCCTCGACCGGCGAGGCGACCTCCACAACCACCCCGTCCGCGGCAACCGCGTCGTTGGGCAACCAGACCTGGATGCCCATTGCGTCGAGATAGAGGAGGCGCTGCTCGGGGGTCATGAGAGAGTTACAAAAGCCATCCGGAAAGCGTTCGAGAATACCGGAAGCGGCCGGCAATTCGTAGGGTGTGCCGAGCTACGAGGCGCACCGCGCTCCGACCGGTGCGCCTCCTGTCGTCGGCACACCCTACCCGGCATTCACGGCCGGCGCCCGCCGAACAGCGCCAGTTCCAGATACTTGAAGAAGCACTCCACGTCGTGGAAACCGGTCTCCCGCAACCAGGCGCACTGCGCCTCCACCGGGGCCGGCGAACGTTCGCCCACATCGCTGCGACCGCGGTACCCCGCCTCCACCGCCTCGCGGGAGCGCAGCCCGCCGGACTGGCGGTGAAGGGCCTCGATCACCTGCTGGTCCCACAGCTCCGCCGTCCATCCGGACGCGGCGGCGACCCGGTCCAGGTTGAGGAACAGCCCGCCCGGTTCCAGCAACTGGAACAACTCACCGTAGAGGGTGCGTTTCTCACTGTCGGGGTAGTGGTGGAAGGTGAAACCGGAGACGATCAGATCGAATCCCCCCGCCGGCAGTTGCAGGCACCAGCTGGGGTCTGAGAAGTCGGCGTGGAGCAGGTTGGCGCGGCCGCCGAAGGGGGCCAACGCCATCCCCGCCTCGCCGAGCATCAGCTGGGAGCGATCGAGGAGAAACCCTTCGGCCTCCGGAAAGGCATCGAGCAGCACCGCGCCGAGCAGACCGTCGCCGCAACCCAGGTCGAGGAAGCGCCGCGGCGCCCGACCGCCGCCGGCCAACCGCACCAGCAGCGCCAACTGCTCCTCCAGGAACGGAATGGCGCCGCGTGGGCCGGCGAGAAAACGTTCGGTGAATTGGCTAGAACTCAAGGTCTCTTCCATATCTCGTCGTCCGGGGGGGCTTGTCGCCCCTATCGTCGAACCATTCACCCACCGCCGGTGCCAACGGAAAGGCGACGGCGGCCGCAGGCCGCCCTATAGGGCGGGCCGCGCCCGCCGCGGCGCCGAATCAGGCACCGAACGTCACGCCGGGAAAACGCCTACGAACAGCACAAACATCAAACCGTATGCGCCTGCGGATGGGTCCGATCACGCACCTGCGTCAGCTTGTTCAGCGCGTTGATGTAGGCCTTCGCCGAGGCGATGACGATATCGGTATCCGCCCCCTGCCCCTGATGGATCGCCCCCTCGCGCACCAGCCGTACGGTCACCTCGCCCTGGGCGTCGGTACCGCTGGTGATCGAGTTGACCGAGTAGAGCTCCAGCGTCGAGCCGCTGCGCACCACCGAATCGATCGCCTTGAAGGCCGCATCCACCGGCCCGCCGCCGATGGCGTTGGCCTGCTTCTCCACCCCCTCGACGTTGAGGGTGACCACCGCCTCGGGGGTCTCGCCGGTCTCGCTGCACACCTTCAGCGCCACCAGCTTGATGCGCTCGTTCTCCGCCTCGAGGTCCGCCTCGGTGAGCAGCGCCTGGAGGTCCTCGTCGTAGATCTCATGCTTCTTGTCGGCCAGCGCCTTGAAGCGGCCGAAGGCCTCGTTGAGGGACTCCTCGGCGGCGAACTCGATGCCCAACTCGCTCATCCGGGTACGGAAGGCGTTGCGCCCGGAGTGCTTGCCGAGGACCAGCCGGTTGGCGCTCCAGCCGACATCCTCGGCGCGCATGATCTCGTAGGTCTCGCGCTTCTTCAGCACCCCGTCCTGGTGGATGCCCGACTCGTGGGCGAAGGCGTTGGCGCCGACGATCGCCTTGTTGGGCTGCACCGGGAAGCCGGTGATGCTCGATACCAGCCGCGAGGCGGGGACGATCTGGGTGGTATCGAGGCCGCTATCGCAGCTGAACAGATCGCGACGGGTACGCACCGCCATCACCACCTCTTCGAGCGAGGCGTTGCCCGCCCGCTCGCCGAGGCCGTTGATGGTGCACTCCACCTGGCGGGCGCCGTTGAGCACCGCGGAGAGCGAGTTGCCCACGGCCAAGCCCAGATCGTTGTGGCAGTGGACCGAGAAGATCGCCTTGTCGGCATTGGGCACCCGCTCGATCAGGGTGCGGATGGTCTCGCCGAACTGGTGGGGCAGGTTGTAGCCGACGGTGTCGGGGATGTTGATGGTGGATGCACCGGCGTCGATCACCGCCTCGATGATGCGGCAGAGGAAATCGATCTCGGAGCGACCCGCATCCTCGGCGGAGAACTCCACGTTGTCGGTGTGGCCGCGCGCCCGCTTCACCGCCATGATCGCCTGCTCGACCACCTGATCGGAGGTCATGCGCAGCTTCTCCTGCATGTGGATCGGCGAGGTGGCGATGAAGGTGTGAATCCGCGCCGAGGCGGCGTCCTTGAGCGCCTCGCCGGCACGGTCGATGTCCTTCTCCAGGGCGCGGGCCAAACCGCAGACGGTGGAGCCCTTGACCGCGCGGGCCACCGCCTGCACCGACTCGAAGTCGCCGGGGCTGGCGATGGGGAAGCCCGCCTCGATCACGTCGACCTTCATCTTCTCCAACACCTTGGCGATGCGCACCTTCTCCTCCTTGGTCATGGAGGCGCCGGGGCTCTGCTCGCCGTCGCGCAGGGTGGTGTCGAAGATGATCAGCTTGTCGCTCATGGTCTGCTCCGGGGATAGGCACGGAACACCGCGAAGCGGTGCCGGCCGCAAAGAAAAAGTAGGAATTCAGGACCCCTGCCAGGGGAAAGGAGACGCCGGCAGTGACGAAGCGGTCGCGCCAGGGCGTTCAAATCACGCCAAATCAACAAGTAAGCGGCGAAATATACCCGTCAGCCCACCACCTTGCCAACCCCGCGCGCACCGACCAGTCGGCGGCAGAGTACGAAGGATTCTCCCCACAAACCCGTCACCACACACTGATTTTTCGGCCCCAAGCCGAAAAATCAGCCGATGATGAGATAGATGGAGACGGCGAGAACCAGCAGGCTGAGGACGATGACGACGGTGAGGTGGCGTTCGAACGGCAACATGGGAGGTTCCCTCTTTTCATTGCGGGCTTCCAACCGAAACCCTAAACCTCCCCCTAGGGTAGACCACCCTCCCCCTTCTCGCCCGCCTCCTCGGCCACCCGCGCCTCGGTGCGCAACTCGCGCTCGGCGCGCCGCCTGCGCAGATGGAAGATGGTCAGCAGCGGCCCGGAGAGCGCATAGAGGAAGACCACCCCGAACAGCACCTTGGGCGGATCGATCGAGGCAAAAATAAAGGCGAGCACCACCACCAGCAGGGCAACGAACGGAACCCGGTTCTTCAGGTGCATGTCCTTGAAGCTGTGGTAGCGGATGTTGCTCACCATCAGCACCCCGCTGGCGATCACCAGGAAGAAGGTCCCCCACAGCAGGGTGTTGCCGTCGAAGCCGAGGTCGTCGGCGGCCCACACGAAGCCGGCCACCACCGCCGCCGCCGCCGGACTGGGCAGCCCCTGGAAGTAACGCCGGTCGGCGGTCCCCACCTGGGTATTGAAGCGCGCCAGCCGCAACGCCGCCCCGGCGGCGTAGACGAAGGCCGCCAACCACCCCAGCTTGGCCCACGCCGCGCCCATCTCGGCGAAGTGGATCAGCGACCACTGATAGGCCACCAACGCCGGGGCCAGCCCGAAGGAGGCCATGTCGGCAAGGCTGTCGTACTCCACCCCGAAGGCGCTCTGGGTATTGGTCAGCCGCGCCACCCGCCCGTCCAGCCCGTCCATCACCATAGCGACGAAGATCGCCACCGCCGCGGTCTCGAAGCGCCCGGCCATGGAGAGGATGATCGCGTAGAAGCCGGCGAACAGCCCCGCCGTGGTGAACAGATTGGGCAGCAGATAGATGCCGCGCCGCGGTTTGGAGTCTGAGTTCATGCACACCGTCCGAAAGCGTCGATCCGCAGAGTCTAAAGCACTGTCCCAACGCGGGAAACCGCGACCACTCTCCCACCGGGAAATGACAGCGCGATGGCACCCCGGGCCGCCGCGACGATGCCCCGTAGGTTGGGTTGAGCGAACGCGATGCCAACCTGCATATCCTCTGGTTTCCACGCTCCGCGTGGAAACCTCTTCTCTTACGCTCAGCGTCATGTCAAACGAAAGCTCCAAACGTTCAACACCTCGCCAAGGACCAGGACGCAGAGCGTCCAAGGTGGCGGGTTACGACGCAGAGCGTCGTAACCAGAGGGGGGACCAGAGGGAAGAGTGGTGCGTCCATAACCACCGCTCCCCCAGGTCATCGTCACCACACCTCTCCGCACGGCGCGCGCCCTTCCACAAAGCCACACGCCCAACCGTTCCCGCTTTCCCCGCCGAGGAGTCCGCAACGATTTGACACCCCATCGCCCTCGGCTACGCTGAATCCGTAACGACTCCGTAAAACCCGAGAACCCGTCATGGACGACCGCCTCGACGCCCGCGCCACCCGCCGCCTGCTCGACCGCCTGCAAGGGGAGCCGGGCGCCACCGACCGCCAGCGGCTGGAAACCCTGATCGGCCTCCTCGACGCCACCCACCGTTTCCCCCTCGGCGCCGCCCTCGCCGCCCTCTTCCCCCACCAGGAGCGCGAGGCCGCCCTCAACAGCTACCGCGCCCTGCGCCGACGCCTGCGCAAAGCCGCCACCAAGAAGGGGCTCGCCTTCGCCCTGGCGGTGGATGGCCACAACCGCACCCCGCCCGAGCGGCGCTGGAGCTGGTTCGAAGGGGAAAACCAGGCCGCCCGCGAAGCGGCCGACTACGCCCGCAAGGAGGCCTCCGCCGCCCAACCCGAACACCTCGCCCCCCAGGACGGCCTGATCCTGGAGGAGACCCGCGACGGCAAACGGGTGATTCGCTACTTCGTCTCCTACGCCCACGAGGACCGCAAGGCCGCCGCACGGCTCCTCAAACACCTGGAGACCCGCCTGCTCTGCTCCAAGGAGTACCACTTCGAACGCTGGATCGACGGCGACATCCTGCCCGGCGAGCCGTGGCGCGAGGCGATCCGCAAGGCCATCGACGGCTGCCACTTCGGCCTGCTGCTGGTGAGCTACGACTTCCTCGCCAGCCCCTTCATCACCCGCCACGAACTGCCCCACTTCCTCTCCCCCGACCCGCAACAGCCGGTGGCGTGGAGACGGGCGATCCCGGTCGGCCTGGAAGAGATCGAATTCAACGACGCCATCGACCTGAAAGGACTGGGGACAACCCAACTGTTCCGCGACGACGCAGGCAAATTCTTCACCCAGCGAACGGGAACCCGCGCCAAGGGATTCGTCAACGAGCTGGCCAACGCCATCGAGGCGGTGGTGCGCCAACACCTGGACACCCCCAAACACACCCCCGCCCGCCGTCTCACCGAACACCAGCGGCGCCACCTGCTGAAGGAGGAGGAGCTCGACTGCCTCGTCGTCCCGGAAGGCCTCGTCGCCAGCCTGGAGAAGATCGACCCCGACGCCGGGGCACCGAGCGACGGCCAGCGCCTCGACGCCCTCGACTTCCTGGAGCGCTGGGCCCGCGACCCGCGGGGCCAGGGCTACTTCGCGCTGCTCGGCGAATACGGCATGGGCAAGACCACCACCTGCAAGGCCCTCACCCACCGCCTGCTGGCGGCGCGGGAGCGCGACCCCGCCACCCCGCTGCCCATCTACTTCGACCTGCGCCACCTGGGCGAACGGGCGAAGCAGGAACCGCTCCTCCCCGAGATCATCGACACCGTGCTCCGCCGCAGCTGGCAGGCCGGCCCCGACCTCCCCCGCCTCAGCGCCGACGAGGTGATCCACCTGGTCCGCGAACAGGGCGCCATCGCGCTCTTCGACGGCCTCGACGAGGTGCTGGTCCACCTCTCCACCGCCGCCGGCCAGCGTTTCACCCGCGAACTGTGGCGCATCCTGCCGCCGACCACCCGCCGCGAGGAGGAGAAGGGCGACCCGCCCCGCCGCGGCAAACTGCTCCTCTCCTGCCGCACCCACTACTTCCGCACCCTGCGCGACCAGAAGAGCCACTTCACCGCCGAGGACCGCGACGGACTACAGGCCGACGACTACCGCGCCTTCCTCCTCCTTCCCTTCACCGAGGCGCAGATCCAGAAGTATTTCGAACTCACCCTCCCCGACGAGTCGGTGGAGCGGCTGCTCGGCCTGATCCGCACCATCCACAACCTGCCGGAGATGGCCGAACGCCCCTACACCCTCAGCCTGATCGCCCGCCACATCCCCCAACTGGAGCAGTGGAAGGCCGAGGGACGCACCGTCACCGGCGCCACCCTCTACGACCACATGGTCCGCTCCTGGCTGGAGCGCGACGAAGGGAAACACCAGCTCACCCCCGACCACAAGCGGCTGCTCATGGGCCGCTTCGCCGCCACCCTGTGGCGGGCCGGCGAACGCACCTGGGGGGTGGAGGAGCTGGAGCAGTGGCTGGTGGACTTCCTCATCGACCACCCACGGATCGCCGCCCACTACGACGGCATCTCCCGCGAACTGCTCAAGGAGGACCTGCGCACCGCCACCTTCCTGGTGCGCGAGGGCGAGGAGCGCTTCCGCTTCGCCCACACCTCGCTGCAGGAGTTCTTCCTCGCCGCCCACCTGCGCGAACGGCTGCGCGCCGGCGACCGGCAGGCCCTCGACCTGCCGCTGCCCAACCGCGAGGTCTTCGACTTCCTCGGCCAACTGCTGAGCGAGGAGCGCGACGAGCGCTGCCTGAACACCCTCAAGGCGGTGGGCGACGCCTACCGCCCGCGGGCCAGCGAACTCACCCTCGCCTACGCCCTCCACGCCCACGGCAAGCGATACCCCGCCCCCACCCTCACCGGCTTCCACCTGGAGGGGGCCCGGCTGAGAGCGTGGCGCCTGGAGGGGACCCCGGACCGCCCCCTCCCCCTCCACGACCTCCAGCTCCAGGGCGCCGACCTCACCAACGCCCGCCTGCGCCACCTCACCCTCGACGGCGCCGACCTGAGCGGCGCCCGGCTCGACCGGGCCGAGTTCATCGGCGGCCGCGCCGTCGCCACCCGCTTCGACCGGGCCACCCTCGCCGGCACCCTCTTCCGCGACCTTGACCTCACCGCGGCCGACTTCACCGGCGGCGAGCGCCACCGCACCCAGTGGCTCCACTGCCGCCTGGAGCGGACCCGCGGCCTTCCCCCCGCCGACCGCGGCGACCCCGACGCGGGCCTGATCGCCCGCGGCCACCCCGTGGGCCGCGACACCCGCCCGCCCACCCACCCCCGAGCCCTGCCCTTCACCGGCCACGCGGGCAGCGTCCAGGCCGTCGCCGCCTCCCCCGACGGCACCGCCATCGCCTCCGCG
>NZ_BAAHXB010000099.1:0-21189 GCF_054657215.1 Endothiovibrio diazotrophicus | reverse complement strand
GGTCGCTCCCGCCATCCATGGCTCCCGCGACATTCGTTCGTCCTGAACGTCATATCACCACACCCCCCATCGCGGCCTCAACGGCGACACCCCCTTGGAGCAGTGGGCGCGCACCGCCGAGCGGCTGCGCTTTCTCGACCCCGAGGTCGATCTCGACGACCTGTTCCTCTTTAAGGCGGTGCGCAAGGTCCAAAAAGACCGCACCGTCAGCCTCGATGGGCGTGCCTATGAGGTCGAGGCCGCACTCATCGGCGAGAACGTCACCCTGCGCTACGACCCCCACACCGTCGAACGCACCCTCCAGGTCTGGCACGACGGGAAATTTATCGCCCCGGCCAAGCCGGTCGACCTCTACGCCCGTCGCTCCCGGCTTCCTGCCTCCCGCGACATTAGTACATCCCTGTACGTCATTGCTTCGTCAAACGCAACCGAGCCTCCTCCCAGCTCACCACCGAGCAGCCCCCGCCCGAGCCGGCCCCGACGCGCCTGCAGCTCCACCGTAAACCCCGTCCTTGAGGAGCGTTGAGATGTACCAAAAACACTTCGCCTTGAACCGCTACCCCTTCGAGCACAGCCTCTCGCCCGATCAGCTGTTCGAATTCAACACTCTGCTGGAGGCCCGCGCACGCCTCGATCATCGGCTTCAACTGCGCGGCATCGGCCTGATCACCGGCGAGGCCGGCTCCGGCAAGACCACCGCCTGTCGCCAACTCACCGAGTCCCTCCACCCCGGTCTCTATCGCGTCTTCTACGTCCCGCTCTCTGCCCCGGCAACGTCATGGATAGGCATACAAGTCCATCGCCTGGGAGCTGGGCTTGCCCACCGAACGCAACCGCGCCTCCGCCTTTCGCCAGATCCGCACCGAGGTCTCGCGCCTCACCCTGGAGGCGAAACAACGACCGGTGCTCATCATCGACGAGGCCCACCACCTGCGAAACGACGTGCTCGAAGACTTGCGTCTGTTGACCAACTACGCGATGGATTCCGACAACCGCCTCTGCCTGATTCTGGTGGGGCTGACCGAACTGCGCCGGCGCCTCTCCATGGCCGTCCACGAGTCGCTCTCCCAGCGCATCGTCGTGCGTCACCACCTCGGCGGCCTGAGCCGCGAAGAGCTCGACGACTACCTCCGCCACCGCCTGCGCCTGGCCGGCTGCGAGCTCCCCCTGTTCGAGCCGCCCACCATCGAAGCGCTGTTCCAGGCCACCAACGGCATGCCCCGTAAGGTCAACCGCCTCGCCCACTACGCCCTGACCAGCGCCGCTTTGGACAACGCGCGAACGGTCACCGATGAGCACATGCAGGCGGCGCTCGCCGAGTTCGATCGTTAAATCATCCCTGCCTGTCGCTCCGCCCCCCCCCAAGAAAAAAAAGGGGGGGGGGAGATCTCCCTCCCATCTCCCTCTATCCCACCTTCCAGGAATTATTCACTCGGGGAATCAATCCGCGAAACGGGCTGCGCTGGTGCCTGGATTAATGCGAGAAAACGGTGGTGGGATAAAGTGCGAGACAACACCAAGGCTCAAAGGAGAGGGCCAGCCGTTGGCCGGCCTGCTGGTTGAAGTTGGCGAGCGAGCCGCTGCTGATCGGGATCTCCAATTGCTCTCGGAAGTACTCTTCGATCCGCGCGTAGGGCAGGAGTTGGAACTGAGAGAGGTAGACCGCATGCGCCTTGATGGCGTTGCCATACTGCGCAGGGCGGGATACGCCTTCCGGGAAGGTGGCGACGAAACGGTTTCCCTGCTCATCCTCCAGCACTTGAGCACAATATTCGGTGACGACTCGGGAGATGTCGAGGTCGAAGACTTGGCGTGCTTCGAAGCCGGCGTCTCGATAGCGTCCTTTTGGGAGAGCGCGTCGGTCGATCTCCAACAGGCGAATCTCATCGGGTTTCGGGACGGGCTTGAGCGTCGTGCCCACATGACCTTTCTGGCCGCCGGGCTTGCGTGGGGAACCGGTCTTGGTGTTCCGGGGACGGTTCGGGTCGGTGGACGGTGGCTTGCTGCCGTTGCGGCTATTGAGATTGAGCCGGTTGAGCAGGGCCGCGACGAGCATGAGCAATACCTCCAAGGCGGCCTTGAGCGCCGGGGAGAGGTGCTTCTCGCGCTCCAGAAGTGACCGAACCGATTGGACGGTTTTCTCGACATCGATGTTGTCGATGGTCACGGACAAGTACCCCAATGCATTTCCATGGAGGTACTTTACCATCGGTTTTCCAGGCCGATTTTTTGGCCCTGAGCGGCGATCTGAGGGCGAAAAATAATTCGCCGCCACCCGCCCCGTCAGGATGAAATTACCCGGCCTTCACGTCGCTCTCACGGCCGCATAGAGGCGTCTGCGAAGGTTGTTCGAGATGCAGGCGAAATTTTGCTTTTTTCACGAAAAAGCGTGTCAAGAACTTTTTTCCGTTTATTGAGCTGAATAGTTACCCCTTCTACAACACATCCACCACATAGCGCGCCAAGTGCGACTCCGGCAGCCACTCCTGCACGGAAGGAGGGAACAGAAAATCGGTCTGGCGGTCGATCGGACGAAAACGGCTCATTGATGCAGGCTCCTGCGAGGATGCCTGAATTTTGCTCCGGTCAAGGCGAGAAAGTCCGACAGGCTGCTAGGCACATTCAGCCAGCCGCACCCGCAGCCGCTCCA
This sequence comes from Endothiovibrio diazotrophicus, assembly GCF_054657215.1. Classification (NCBI taxonomy): domain Bacteria; kingdom Pseudomonadati; phylum Pseudomonadota; class Gammaproteobacteria; order Chromatiales; family Thioalkalispiraceae; genus Endothiovibrio; species Endothiovibrio diazotrophicus. The sequence goes on along the minus strand of NZ_BAAHXB010000099.1, from coordinate 18,539 downwards.
CCGGCATCAGCGCCACCAGATCCCCCATCTGCGGGCCGTGGACCTCGCCGGTGAGCGCCGCGCGTAGCGGCATGAAGAGCCCCTTGCCCTTGGCGCCGGTGGCGCCCTTCACCGCATTGCTCAGCGCCTTGAAGTCGTTGCCGCTCGCCTCCTGGGCGGCCAGCGCGGCGCGGAAGAAGCCGCTCCCCGCCTCGCCGATCACCGCCGCCGCCTCCGCGCTGCGCACCAGCGGGTCGCGATAGAGCACCTCGGCCCACCTCCCGGCATCCCGCGGGAAGAGGCCGTTGGGACGCACCAGCTCAGCGAAGGCCGCACGATCGGACTGCGGCACGACCCCGCCGACCACCGGCTCCATCCATCGCCACAGTGCATCGCCCGGCTCCCGCTCCACCGCCAACCGCTGCCAGTGCTCCAACTGCCCCTCGTCGAACCGCGCCGGTGCCCGCCCCAAGCGCTCCAGTGCGAAATCTTCCGCCGCCTCGGCCAGGGTCATGAAACGCTCCTCGCCCGGGTAGGTGTGGCCGAGACGCGCCAGGTAGTTGAGCAGGGCGCCGGGCAGGAACCCCGCCTCGCGCAACTGGCGCAGGCTGCGGCTGCCGTGGCGCTTGGAGAGCGGCGAGCCGTCGGCGCCGACGATCATCGAGATGTGGCCGTAGCGCGGCGCCGGCAGCCCCAGCGCCTGGAGGATCATCAGCTGGCGCGGGGTGTTGGTCAGGTGATCCTCGCCGCGCAACACCAGGTCGACCCCCATCAGCGAATCGTCCACCGCGTTGGTGAAGAAGAAGGCCGGAGTGCCGTCGGCCCGGCGGATGATGAAGTCGCCGATATCGTCGGAGGCGAAGCGCTGGGGCCCACGCACCACGTCCTCGAAGCTCACCGTCTCCCCGGCCGGCACGCGGAAGCGCAGCGTCGGCCGCAACCCCTGCTCCACCTTCGCCGCCACCTCCCCGGCACTCAGGTGGGCGCAGGTGCCGGAATAGCGCGGCGCCTGGCCGGAGGCGCGCTGCAACTTGCGCGACAGCGCCAGCTGCTGCTCCGAGCAGAAGCAGGGATAGACCTGCCCGGCCTCCGCCAAGGCCTGGTAATAGCGCTCGTAGACCGCCAGCCGCTCCGACTGCGCATAGGGACCGAGCGCACCCTCCGCCCCGTACCCCTCCTGCCACGGCGTGCCCAGCCAGCGCAGGTCCTCCATCAGGTCGCGGGTGAATTCGTCGCGGCTGCGCTCGCCGTCGGTATCCTCGATGCGCAGCAGGAAGGTGCCGCCGCCGCGGGCGGCGGCGAGGGCGTTGAACAGGGCGGTACGGGCATTGCCCAGGTGGAGATGGCCGGTGGGGCTCGGCGCGAAGCGGGTCTTAATGGTATTCATGGCGCGCATGGTAGCGGAAGCGGGAGGGGGTCGGTAGGCTCCCACGCCCTTCCCCCTTCGTGGAGCAGGAATACGTATCTGTCCCGGTATTTGCCAACCCCTATGTTCAGGTCTCCCGCAGCGCCTCCACCGCCGGCCGCACCGCCTCGAACTGCTCCCGGGCGCGGCTCGACAGCGCTTGCGCCCCCTCCACCCGCCCCTCGCGGCCGATCGCGTCGATCGCCCTGGCGGTGGCGGAAAGCTCCAGCGCGCCGACCGTGGCGGCGGCGGACTTGAGGCTGTGGGCGGCGCGGAACATCGTTGCGGCATCGTCGCGCTCGATGCCGTCGGCAATCTGATCGAGGAGCACGGCGGTGGACTCCAGGAACTCCCCCATCACCCGGGCGAATCCGCCGGGAATCGGCCCGAGGGCAGCCCGCAGATCAACGAGAACCCTCTCGTCCAGGCTGGCGTCGGGTTTTGCCGAAGGCCCGGCGTCGACGTTTGGAGCGTCGGCCGAAGGGGTCCCGGAGGACGGTACCGGCGGGAGGATGGGCGCCCGCGCCAACCAGTGGCTCATCACCTCGGCCAGTTCGCTCTGCTTCACCGGCTTGGTCAGGTAGTCGTTCATCCCCGCCTCCTCACACCGCTCGCGGTCGCCGCGCAGGGCGTGGGCGGTGAGGGCGACGATCGGCAGGTGACCGCGGGCCCCTTCGGCCTCCCAGCGGCGAATCCGCCGGGTCGCCTCTAAGCCGTCCATTTCGGGCATCTGGATGTCCATCAGCACCAGATCGAAGCCACCCTCCTCGACGGCGGACACCGCTTCCAGACCATTGACCGCCACCGCCGCCTCGACCCCGAGGTTGGCGAGCATGCCGAGGGCCACCTGACGGTTGACCGCGTTGTCCTCCACCAGCAACACCCGTCCACGGTAATCGTCCGGCGCGTCGGCAGATGCCGCCACCGCCGTCTCCTCGATGGCGAAGGGGGCGACCTCGAAGGGAATCGACACCCGAAACAGCGAACCACGCCCCGGTTCGCTCTCCATGGCGATGCGCCCCCCCATCCGCTCGGCCAGTTGCTTGGAGATGATCAGGCCGAGACCGCTGCCACCGAAACGGCGGGTGGTGGAGGGATCGGCCTGGGTGAAGGAGGTGAAGAGCCGGCGTTGGGCCTGCGGATCGATACCGATGCCGGTATCGCGGACGGCGAGCAGCAGACGCACCTCGCCGTCGCTGCCGGACTCCCGTTCCAGCCGCACCTCCACCTCCCCCCGTTCGGTGAATTTCACCGCGTTGCCGACCAGATTGGTGGCGATCTGACGTAGCCGGGTGGGATCGCCGAGCACCCCGGCGGGGACGTCGTCGCCGATCTCGCGGCTCAGCGCCACCCCCTTCGCCACCGCCTGGTCGCCGAGGGAGGACAGCACCTGTTCCACGACGCTGCGCGGCGAGAAGGGGATGCGCTCCAGCTCCAACCGGCCCGCCTCGATCTTGGAGAGATCGAGGATGTCGTTGAGCAGGTTGAGCTGAAGGTCGGCGGAGTGCAGCGCGGTCTCCAGGTAGTAGCGCTGGTCGGCGCCCAGCTCGGTGGTACCGAGCAGGTCGAGCATGCCGATGATGCCGTTCATCGGCGTGCGGATCTCGTGGCTCATGTTGGCCAGGAACTCACTCTTCGCCCGACTCGCCTCCTCCGCGCGCCGGGTCGCCTCGCTCAGCTCCCGGGTACGCTGGACGACCCGCTCCTCCAGCGCCCCCTGGGCGCTCCGCAGGCGGTCGACCATGGCGTTGAAGGCGCGGGCGAGCGCCGCCACCTCGTCCCGTCCCCCCGCCTCCACCCCGGCGGAGAGGTCTCCCCCGCCGGCGATCGATTCGGCGGCACGGCTGACCGAGATCAGCGGAGCCAGCGCGCGGCGGGTCATCCAGCGCACCAACACCACCACCAGGGTGGAGACCAGCAGGGCGAGGCCGAGGGAGACCGCCGCCAGGGAGCGCAACGGCGCCAGCGCCTCCGCGCGCATCCGACCGAGGGAGAGGGTCAGCGCAACGCTGTCGAGGGGCGGGTTCAGACGTAGCGGCCGATCCACCGCCAGCAGCGCGCCGTCGCTGGCCTCGTCCCGGCCGATCAGCGCGCTACCCGACGAGGTGAGCCCGGCGACCACCCCACGGTCGAGAAATCCGACGCCGTCCTCGAACAGCGCCCGCAGCGGAAACTCCAGCACCAGCATCCCCTCGGCACGGCCGGTGGACGGGAACAGGACCGGCACGGCGAGCAGCAAACGCGGCGCCCCCTCCGTCACCAGTTCGGCGTGGGATCGCTCCCGACCGATCACCTCCGCCACCCACGTCCGCTGCAGATACCCCCCTCCCGGCGCGTCACCGATCGCCACCACCGCCTTGCCCTGGAAGTCGCACAGGGCCATGGCGAAGGGGGTATCGTTGGGAAGGTGGAAGGCGTTGAGCAGCGGCAGCAAGTAGACCTCGCGGCCGGCGGAGTCGAGCAGCGCGTTGGAGACCACGGTGGTCCCCGCGAGGCTGGTCACCTCTCGAGCCATCGCGGCGAGATTCAGCTCCAAGCGCTGAGCGACCAACTCGGCGTCCCGTGCCAGTTCGTGCTCGATGTTCTCCTGGAGCAGCGAACGGACCATGCCGAAGGAGACGCCGCCGACCACGAAGACGATGAGCAGGGTAACGCTCACCGTCCACAGGGTGATCCGGTCGGCCAGCCCGCCACGCAGCCACCGTGGCCCGCCCCTCGATTCCCCCTCACCGCTCATGGCCGGACCGGGACCAATGCGCCGTCCGCCTCGTAGCGCGCCATGAAGGGCCGGTCGGCGCTGAGCGCCTCGTGGCGCTCGGCGGTGAACGGCGGATCGTAGTCGGTGATCAGTCCGTGGTAGGGCCCGAGCCGCTCCAACGCGTCGCGCACCGCCGACCGCTCCGTGGTGCCGGCCTGATCCACCGCGCGGGCGAGGATGTGGGTAAGGTCGTAGGCGTGGGCCACCCCCACCGGCGAGACGATCGCCCGTGCGCCCGCCACGCCGAGGATCCGCCCGGCGGCGCGCACCACCCGCTGCGCGATCGCATCTTCGGCGCCGATGAAGCTGTAGGTCTGCACCGCCGCGAAATCCACCCTCTCCAGGCTACCGCGGGTCAGCTCGAAGAAATCACCGCCGGTCACCCCCCAGTGGCTGGCCACCGGCAGCCGCTGCCGCGCCGGCAGCGCCGCCATCTCGCGGACCAGGATCGACCCCTCGCGCTCGTTGGCCACCAGCAGCAGCGCCTCGGCCCCGGCATCGAGCAGCGCCCGGTAGGGACGGAGCAGCGAGCCGTCGCCCCAGTTGTACCACTGCACATCGACCGGCGAGACCGCCGCCCCGTTCTTCTCCAGATAACGGCGCAACGCCTTCTCGTTGCTTCGCCCCCAGGCGGTGTTGGGCAGCAGCACACCGATCCGCCGGGCGCCCTTTCTCTCCCGCAGGTAGTCCATCATCGTCGGCACCGCCCAGCCGTCGCGCAGGGAGAGGCGGAAGACGTAGTTGGGGGAGTAACCGTTATCCACGATCTTGTTGGCCGCCGCCCAGGGATCGAGCAGCGGCAGCTTCAGCGCGTGGATGGTGGCCAGCTCCTCGATCACCACCGGACTGAACTTGGCGCAGAACACCCCCACCAGGTCGGGCTGCCCGGAGAACGCCTTCAGGTTGGCCACCCCGCGGGCCGGCACCGAGCGGTTGTCGCGCACCAGCAGTTGCAACGGCCGGCCGCCGAGCACCCCGCCCGCGGCGTTGATCTCCTCGATCGCCACCAGGATGCCGGCGCGCACCGCGTCGTCCGAGGTGCTGGTGGCATGGCCGAACTCGGCATCCAGACCGATGTAGACCGGCGCCTCCTCCGCCCGGGCGACCAGGGACGCGGCGACCAGCCACAACATGAAGAGGAGGCGATACCCGCGGCGGGTTACGGTGGAAGATTGTCCATTCATCCGGCGAACTCCCGATGGCGAGGAATCGATCCCTCGATTATGCAGTCATGGAGAAGAAATCCAACCCGCTATACTGCGGCAAATCCATCGACGGCAGGGAGAAGAGATGAGCGAAGAGATCACCCACGAGGCAACCGAGGAGGCGGAAGCGCCGCAGATCGACCCCTTCTGGGAGCACCACGACGAACTGCTGGGCCTGCTGCTCTCGGTCAACCAGAAGCTGTCGGACGCCGGCACCGGCATCATGGGGTTCTTCCTTCTCCTCTACGTTGCCCTGGCGGTGATCCTCTTCTTCGACCTCGGCGCCGGCTACGACTACCCGCTCCACCGCTACGACAGTTGGGTGACCTACGCCGCCGGCCTGGTGGTGGTGTTCATCGTCGCGGGCTATCTCTCCGGGCTACAGGAGAAGCTGACCTATCTCAGACAGAAGGGCCGCATCGAGCAGGCGTTGCTGAAACGGGGCATCAGCCGCCACCTCCTCATCGCGAAGATCGAAAAGAGCCCCGGCCTGTCGCTGAAGAACGTCGCGAAGAACCTCAAGGCAAAGAGCTAGGGAAGCGCTGATTTAATCGATTTCGCCAATTCGGCGCCCAATAAAATCAATAAGTTGAGCCGAACGAATCGCGTGATTTATGATTAAATCAGCGTTTCCCTAGGGAAGCACTGATCAAATCGATTCCGCCAATTCGCCACCCTGTGAAATCAGCGGGTTACAGTTCCAAGACTGTTGGATTTCCGAATAAATCAGCGCTTCCCTAGATGTCCACGACACCGGGGATCAGCGTTTTCGGTAGCAGCACCGACAATGGGATGCACAGGCTCCGGCGTGGTCTATAAGAAGAGAAGCGGCGAAGCTCCGGCGAGACGAGCGGCGCGACACGTGGCACCACCATGCCCATCGACACCGCACGTTACACAATATGGACTTCGACCCAGGGAGAGAATGAAAATGAATGACTTCCAGCAAATGAGAATGGCGATAGCGGATTTCGTAAAACACGAGAAGGCAGTCCCCTACGCGGGATCCTGCAACAAAATAAACACCTCCATTTATATAAAAGAAAACAGGTCATTCCCGTGGCTAACCGAATCAGTATATTATCACGAGATAACCCACCATCTCCGCGTCTTCGACACCGAGATCGGATTTCTTAAATCATTGATGAAGAATTTTTCGACAATAAGAGGGTTATCGCAAGATGAAATTTTGTACATAATAGAATTTCACCGCGCCCTATACAACAACTCGATGGATCCGGAGGAATCGCTGGCAACATTCGTACAAATTCAAACCATCGACGACCCGAACAACAGAGACATGCTTGTCAATGGTTTTATAAAAGAAGACGAACGATACTACAAGTGGCTCATGAATTTCGATTTCATCAACCACGAGACGATGTTTCCAAACACGATCGAAACCAAGTGTTTAATTGCCTCACTGTTCTCCATCTGTTCGATGAACAATGGAATCCTTGAAAAACTTACCGAAGCCGAAGACGATTTTCTTCAGTTCGACTTTCAATCCTTTTTCGAACAGCAGAGCCCTAATGTGCTGTTCAAAGAACTACTCCGAGACTTCAATGGACTGGAGACGGATTCCGAGAAGCGAAGGTTTATCGCAGAAATATCCAGAAACACCATCAGCGAGGATCTGGCGAAGCAGGCTCTCGACCTGTTTGCGAAAAAATCAGGCGCCTTTCTCTCCAGGATAAAAAGAATTCGGTCCACGAGATGCAACCTGGCATACGACAGCGTCGACAAGGTGCTCGACAACACCATCATAGAATTTAATTCGGAATACGCTCCGAATTCACCCCCCAAAACCTTCCAGAAAATGCGCGCACAGGTCCATCCGCGCATCGAAATAAGAAAAAAGGAAGGTCTAATCCTTTTCCCGATCATCGAAAACGACACAGTCAAACATTTGATCTATCGTGGCCACATCCTTGTCGATGGGTCACTTCTGGAACTAGGCCGAAATGGCGATGATCTGGAAATACGGATAACAATCGCGGCCACAGGAGGAAAAGAAAGGGTGAAATTGGAATCGAACGTGGACCGAATTCCTGATCTCTATTTCGACGACACCATCTACTGCCTTGATTTATCTTTTTTTGACAAGACGGGTTTCTGCAGCATCGATAGCCGATTCTCGCAACACAACTCCTTTTTTTCCGAAGATATGACCATGTACTCCATCAAGACAATGCTGGTTCCGGAATTGGCAAGACATGGGGTCTACAGATACGCATACATCACGCCAAGAGAGGAACATTTCCGAGGAATCTCATACCTCCTTATCCAGAAATATGAATCAGGCAACGTCATTATTCTTCCCGTGCTGGACGAGTTCTGTAAATTTGACGGCAACGTCCGCGGAGGCATGAGTTCTCTTATCGATTTTATTGACGAAAACTTTCCCTCGTCTTTCACCTACAGTAGCGACTTCCACGGAGAGTTGTTCGACAATTATAAAAACATATTGCGTTATTCTATTTTACTCGATAGAAATCGCTAGCCTGCATTTCTCACCAACCTCCGTAGCGAGGGCGCCGAGATCCCGCTGTGACGGGGCACGCGGACCGGAAGGCGACGAAGACATAGTCGGCACTATGTTGAGGAGCCTGGAGGGAACACGCCCCGTCGCAGCAGGAGGGTCGGCGGTCGCAATAGGAGGGACATCCCGAACGCCGCCCCGTCGAGCGAGGATTGCCCCGCGCAGCGGGGCAATCATCAACCGTCGTCTTCGGCATCCAAGGCATACACCTCGTGCCTCGACGGGGCAGCGGCTCACTCCCACTCGATCGTGCCCGGCGGCTTGCCGGTGATGTCGTAGACCACCCGGGAGATGTGCTCCACCTCGTTGACGATGCGTCGGCAGACGTGGTCGAGGAACTCGTAGGGGAGATGGGCCCAGCGGGCGGTCATGAAGTCGATGGTCTCCACCGCGCGCAGCGCCACCACCCAGTCGTAGCGGCGGCCGTCGCCGGTCACCCCCACCGACTTCACCGGCAGGAACACGGTGAAGGCCTGGGAGGTCTTGTCGTAGAGGCCGTGCTTGCGCAGCTCCTCGATGAAGATGTGGTCGGCCAGGCGCAGGGTGTCGGCGTACTCCTTTTTCACCTCGCCGAGGATGCGCACGCCGAGACCGGGTCCCGGGAAGGGGTGGCGGTAGACCATGTCGTAGGGCAGCCCCAGCTCGACGCCGATCTTGCGCACCTCGTCCTTGAACAGCTCGCGCAGCGGCTCCACCAGCCCCAGCTTCATATGCTCGGGCAGGCCACCGACGTTGTGGTGGGACTTGATCACCTTGGCCTTGCCGGTCTTCGCCCCGGCCGACTCGATCACGTCGGGGTAGATGGTGCCCTGGGCCAGCCATTTGACGTTGGTCAGCTTCTCGGCCTCCTGCTCGAACACCTCGATGAAGGTGTTGCCGATGATCTTGCGCTTCTTCTCCGGGTCGGTCTCGCCGGCCAATTTGCCGAGGAAAAGCTCTTCGGCATCGGCGCGCACCACCTTCACCCCCATGTGCTCGGCGAAGGTGGCCATCACCTGGTCCCCCTCCTGGTAGCGCAGCAGGCCGTTGTCGACGAAGACGCAGGTGAGCTGATCGCCGATCGCCCGGTGCAGCAGGGCGGCAACTACCGAGGAGTCGACGCCGCCGGAGAGCCCGAGCAGCACCTCGTCGGCGCCCACCTGCTCGCGCACCCGCGCGATCATGTCGTCGATGATGTTGCCGGGGTTCCACAGCGCCTCACAGCCGCAGATCTCGTGGACGAAGCGCGAGAGGATCCGCTCGCCCTGGCGGGTGTGGGTCACCTCGGGGTGGAACTGGATGCCGTAGAAGCCGCGCGCCTCGTCGGCCATGCCGGCGATCGGCGCGTTGTCGGTCTCGGCGATCACCGTGAAGCCCGCGGGGAGCTGCTCGACCCGGTCGCCGTGGCTCATCCAGACGTCGAGCAGGCCGTAGCCCTCGGCGGTGGTGTGGTCCTCGATCTCGCGCAGCAGGCGGGAGTGGCCGCGGGCGCGCACCTGGGCGTAGCCGTACTCGTGGTGGGAGGCCGAGGCCACCCGGCCGCCGAGCTGCTGGGCCATGGTCTGCATGCCGTAGCAGATGCCGAGCACCGGTACGCCGAGGGTGAAGACCACCTCGGCGGCCCGCGGGGTGTCCTCGGCAGTGACCGTCTCCGGGCCGCCGGAGAGGATGATGCCGTTGGCGCCGAAGGCCTCGATCTCGGCCGGCTCCATGTCGCAGGGGTGGAGTTCACAGTAGACCCCGGCCTCGCGCACCCGGCGGGCGATCAGCTGGGTGTACTGGGAACCGAAGTCGAGGATCAGGATGCGTTGCGAATGGATGTCGGCGGCCATAGGGGGCTCCACGGGTGGCGAACGGGCAAACGGGAAAGCGCCGTATTGTACCGAAAATTCCCCGCCGGGCCCGCCGGTGCCGCCGCCAGCGGGCGCCCGCCTTTTGGTAGGAGCGCCCCCCCCGGGCCGCGATGGTGCGGAGTGGAACCCTGACGAAACGGGCGGAGGTTCGCGGCGAGGGCGCCATCGCGGCCCGGGGGCCGCTCCTACAACGGTAGAGGTGCCCCCTTCATCATCCCCCCTCCACCCGCAGCGGCACACCGAACAGATAGCCGCGGTTCTTCACCCCGCGCACCACGAACCCCTCGGCGGCGAACGGCGCCAGCTTGCGCCGCAAGCGGCTCATCTGGGTCTCCAGACGCCGTTCGTCGAAGCTCAGGTAGTCGTGACCGAGAGCCTCGATCAACGCGCGCCGGCTCACCGGCTTGCCCGCCACCCCGGCCGCCGCCCGCAGCAGGGTGCACTCACAGGCGGTGAGCGACACCCGCCGGCCATCGGGCACCACCAGCTCCAGCCGCGGGGCGTCCACCACCCACGACTCCGCCTCGCCGCTCTCGCCCAGGCGCCGCGCCAGGGCACGGATGGTCGCCGCCAGCTCGACCATCTCCACCGGCTTCACCAGATAGTGGTCCGCCCCCTCCTCCAGCCCCGCCAGGCGATCGGCCAGGGCGCTACGTCCGGTGAGGATGACGATCCCCACGCAGGGGTGGGCGGCGCGCAACCGGCGCGCCACCGACAGCCCGTCCTCGTCGGGCAGGCCGAGGTCGAGCACCAGCACCTCCAGCCGGTGCAGCGGGAGCCAGCGGTCGAGCGCCGCGGCGCTCTCCAGCGCCGCCACCTCCATCCCTTCGTGGCGTAGATTGAAGGCGATCTCGTCGAGCAGGTCGGCGTCGTCCTCCACCACCGCAACGCGAATCATCGGCAGCCCTCCGCCAGCGGCAGCCACAACCGGAAACAGGCGCCCCCCTCCTCCACCGCGGCGAGGGTCGCCTCGCCGCCGTGGAGCCGGGCGATGCGCCGCACCAGGTAGAGGCCGAGTCCGGCGCCGGGAAGATCGCTGTCGCCGCGCACGAAGGGCTCGAACAACCGCTCCGCCGACGCCGCCTCCACCCCGGGACCGCCGTCGGCCACCTCGATCACCATGCGGTCCCCCTCCTGCGCCACCCGCACCCGGATCGGCGCCGGTGCCGGGGCATACTTCAGCGCATTCTCCAGCAGGTTGTGCAGGGCCACCTGCAACAGCCCGCCGTCCCCCGACAGCCGCGCCGCGCCATCGAAGACGCACTCGATGCGCCGCCCCGCCTCGCCACACTCGCTCACCGTCGCCGCCACCAACCGGCGCAGATCGACGGGCGCGCGGCGCACCTCGACCCCCTCCTGGTCGAGCCGGTCGTAGGCCAGGCACTGGCCGATCAGCGCATCGATCCGCCCCACCGAGGCGTGGATCCGCTGGTGGCGGCGCGTCACCTCCGGCTCGCCGGCGCCGGCCAGCCGGCGCAGCGACTGCACCGCGCCGCCGATCACCGCCAGCGGCCCCTTCAGCTCGTGGTCGAGCATCGACAGGAAGCGCGCCTGGCGGCGGCGCGCGGCGCGCTCCTCGCCGGCGGTGGCCTCGGCGGCGGCGGCCTGGGCCAGCGCCTGCTGGCGCTCCCGGTCGATGGCGCGCACCCGCGCGGCGATCGCCATGTGCATCAGCAGCATGTGGCCGAGCCCGCCGATCTGCACCCCGTGGACGGCGAACAGGGTGCCGGGCAGCAGACCGAGCACGGTGAGGAAGTTGGAGAGCAGACCGAAGGCGAAGACCAGCAGTGAGAAGAGCAGGAAGGTGCCGCCGGGCACCCCGTCACGGAACAGCCGCACGGCGCGCGCGACCGAGAGCACCGTCACCGCCAGGTTGAACAGCACCAACGCGTGCCCCGCCTCGGTGTAGTGGCCGGTGAACAGCGTGATCGCGGCAAACGGCGGCAACCACACCTGGAGCCGGAACATCAGCAGGAGCAGCGACCATCGCTTCCCGAGCCGGAGGATCATCGGGAAGAAGAGACCGCTGGCGAAGGTGGCCAGAAACATCCCGGCCCCCACCGCGCCGTCGGCCAGCCGCGGATGCCCGGGCAGCAGGTACTGAAAGGTCAACCCGCCGATGCTCGACATCAACACCGCGGTGGCGGCGACGTAGAAGGCGTAGGCGAGATAGAGCCGGTGGCGCACCCAGAACCAGTAGATCAGGTTGGAGATCAGCACCAGCGCCACCATGCCGTAGTAGAACCCCATCGCCAGCGCCTCCTCCAACGCGGCGGGGTGGAAGTCGTCCGGCCGCCACACCCTGGCGAAGAGCAGCGAGGTGCTGGTGGTGTGCATGCGCAGGTAGAGAGAGTAGCTGCCCTGCGGCGGCGGATGGATGCGGAAGAGGAAGCCGCGGTAGGGGATCTCGCGGGCGGCGAACGGCAGGCGGTCACCGGCGCGGCGCTCGCTGAAACCGCCTCCGGGCTGCGGCTCGTAGAGGCGAATGTCGTCCAGATAGGGCGGCTGGATCTCCAGCCACAGCTCGGCCGGGTCCCCCGGTTCGCGGGCCACGATCAGCCGCAGCCAGTGGACGTCGCGGGTATAACCGGCGCTGAGGCTGGGACGATCGAGAGGATGGAAATTCCGCGGCTGGGCGGCGACCGAGGCCACCGTCTCGGTGCCGTCGCTGCCGGTGAGCACGGAAAACTGGGTGATTCGCGCGGCGGCGGCGCTCGACGACAGGGAGAGCAGCAACAGCAGGACGAGCCAACCGGGAACGGGAAGCGGTGACGAGCCAATCATTCGGAGATCCCCAATCCCTGCCAATCCCTACAATTACCCAACGACTCGCGTTTCCCCCGCCTGCAGGCGGTATATCAGATCAATCCTACTTTAACGTAATTAATCTCCTCCAGTCATTTGAGTAGGTCGCCGCTACCGCGGCGACGGGAACGGAGGCGCCGCCGTGAGATCCCCTCCGACCCCATCCGAACGGGAAGCGGGGTCGGCAAGGCCGTGATCACCCGAGCCCCGCTGCCCCCGTTCGCGTCGCTGCGGTAGCGACTATGGCAGTTCGGGGAGATCGTCCCGGTTCAGGCGCGCTACGCCGCCTCGTGGTGCTCCGGCCCGCCATGGGCCGCCGCCGCGGGCAGCCGCCGGGTCAGCGACTTCATCAGTTCGACGATCGCATAGACCCCGACGTGACGGCTCGGTGAGAGGTGTTCGTTGAGTTGCAGGCGGTGGAAGAACTCGTCGACGTCCAGCGCCGCGATCTCCTCGGCGCGGCGACCGTCGGTGAGGCGAATCAGCAGGGCGAGCACGCCGCGGATCACGGCGGTATCGCACTCGCCGTGAAAACGGATCCGCTGCGGTTCCCGCGGATCACGGTAGGGACAGACCCAGACCCGGCTCATGCAGCCGTGGACCCGGTGCGCCTCCACCTTCAGATGCTCCGGCATCCGCGGCAGCACCTCCCCCAGCTCCATCAGGTAGCGGTAGCGCTGCTCCCAGTCGCCGAGCAGTTCGAACCCCTCCACCAGTTCGTCCAGGGTGGTCATGGGCCCTCCCCTTCGTCCGCCGCTTCGGAGCGTCCGGCGAGCACCGCCTCCAGCCGCCCCAGCAACCCCTCGCGCAGCGCCTCCGGCAGCCCGTTCTCGATCAGCCCGCGCAGGAAACCGAGGCAGAGCATGCGCCGCGCCACCCGCTCGCCGATGCCGCGGGCGCGCAGGTAGAAGAGCTGCTCCGGGTCGAGCCGGCCGACGGTGGTGCCGTGGCCGCACTTCACGTCATCGGCGTAGATCTCCAACCGCGGCTTGACGTCCACCTCGGCATCGCGGCCGAGCAGCAGGTGGTCCACCGCCAACCGCCCGTCGCTCCCCTGGGCGTCCCGCGCCACCAGCACCCGGCCATCCACCACCGCCCGACCGCCGCCCTGAACCAGACCGCGGAACCGCTCGCCACTGGTGCAACGCGGGGCCTGATGGCGGATGTCGAGATGGTTCTCCACCAGCCTTCCGCGCTCGACCACGCAGAGGCCGTCGATACGGCACTCCGCCCCCGGCCGGCGCAGCTCCACGTCGTAGCCGCTGCGCACCCAGCCGCCGCCCAGCTCCAGGGCGGTGGCCAGATAGCGGCTGTCACCCTCCTGGGTGATGAAGCGGTTGGCCAGGAGGCGCGCCCCGTTGCCCGCCTCCTGCAGCCGCAGATGACGCAACCGGCTCCCCTCCTCCAGGGTGATCTCGGCGAGGTGGTTGTGGAAGTGGTCGATGCCGTCCAACGAGTGGAAGCGCTCGATCCAGGTCACCTCCGCGCCCCGCTCCAGCACCACCCGGTGGCGCAGCTGGCGCATCGTCCCCGCCTCCCCCTCGCTCGCCAGGTGGAGCACCTCCAGCGGGCGCTCGAGCACCATCCCGGCGGGCACCCGCAGGAACAGCCCGTCGTGGAGCAGCGCGGTGTTGAGGGCGGGGAAGGGGTCGTCGGCGTGCTCGGCCGACGCGCGGAACCACTCGGCGAGACACTCCGGCTCGCGCAGCAGGGCGTCGCACAGGCTGCCCACGGTGACCCCGCCGGGCAGCCCGTCGAGCCGGGAGAGTTCCGGGCGCAGGCGGCCGTCGACGAACACCACCCGGACCCCCTCCGCAACCAGCGGCGCCACCTCCGGCAGTCCCGCCGGCAGCGCCTCGGGGGGCTCACCGGCGCCGCGGTAGGCGGTCTCGAACAGCGACTCGATCCGGCTGTAGCGCCACGCCTCGCGCTTGCGTCCGATGGGACGCTGGCGGGCCAGGGCGTTGCGCCCCCGCTCGTGGAGCCGGCCCAGCCACGGCGGCGGATCGGCGGGGATGCAGCCGCGGCTCTCCTCGGCGATGCGCCGGAACCAGGCCCGCTGATCGATGGCTTCGCCGCTCATGCCGCCTCCTCCCCGGTGATCCAGCCGTAGCCGCGCCGCTCCAGCTCGCGGGCCAGGGAGCGGTCGCCGGAGCGAACGATCCGCCCGCCCGCCAGCACATGGACGAAGTCGGGCTCCACGTAGTCGAGCAGCCGCTGGTAGTGGGTGATCAGCAGCATCCCGCGCTCGGTTGAGCGCAGGGTGTTGATGCCCTGGGCGACGGTGCGCAGGGCGTCGATGTCGAGGCCCGAATCGGTCTCGTCGAGGATCGCCAGCTTCGGCTCCAGCAGCGCCATCTGCAGGATCTCGTTGCGCTTCTTCTCGCCACCGGAGAAGCCGGCGTTGACGCTGCGCTGGAGCAGCGCCGGGTCCATCTCCAGGCGCTGCGCCGCGCCGCGCACCCGGGTCAGGAACTCGATGCCGTCGAGCGCCGGCTCGCCGCGGGCACGGCGCACGCCGTTGACCGCCTCGCGCAGAAACTCCGCGTTGCCCACCCCCGGCAGCTCCACCGGGTACTGCATCGCCAGGAACAGCCCGCGGGCGGCCCGCGCCTCGATGTCGAGGGCGAGCAGGTCCTCGCCGTCGAAGGTCACCTCGCCGGCGGTGGCGCGGTAGCCGTCGCGCCCCGCCAGCAGATAGGAGAGGGTGCTCTTGCCGGAGCCGTTGGGCCCCATCACCGCGTGGACCTCGCCGACGCCCACCTCCAGGTCGATCCCGTGCAGGATCGGTTTCCCCTCCACCTCCGCGTGGAGGCCTTTGATCGATAGCATCTTTCGTCTCCTGTCGTTGCAAACCTTCGTGACCCATCCCGTAGGTCGGCGCTACGGCGCCGACGCGAACGGAGGCACCGCCGTCGTACTACCCGCCCTGCCTTCCGAGCGGACCCCGCCATTCGGATCGAACATCGCGACGGTGAGCCCGCTGCCCCCGTTCGCGTCGGCGCGGTAGCGCCGACCTACGCTCATCCCACCGCTCCTTCCAAGGTGATCTCCAACAGCTTCCGCGCCTCCATCGCGAACTCCATCGGCAGCTCGTTGAACACCTCCTTGCAGAAGCCGTTGACGATCAGCGACACCGCCTGTTCCTCGCTCAACCCGCGCTGGCGGCAGTAGAAGAGCTGCTCCTCGCCGATCCGCGAGGTGGTCGCCTCGTGTTCCAGCCGGGCGGTGGGGTTGCGCGCCTCGATGTAGGGGAAGGTGTGGGCGCCGCAGCGGTCGCCGAGCAGCAGCGAGTCGCACTGGGTGTGGTTGCGCGCGTTCTCCGCCCGCGCGCTGATCCGCACCAGGCCGCGGTAGGTGTTCTCGGCGTGGCCGGCGGAGATCCCCTTGGAGACGATGGTGCTGCGGGTGTCGCGGCCGATGTGGATCATCTTGGTGCCGGTGTCCGCCTGCTGGCGGTTGCGGGTCACCGCCACCGAGTAGAACTCGCCCACCGAGCCGTCGCCCTGGAGGATGCAGCTGGGGTACTTCCAGGTGATCGCCGAGCCGGTCTCCACCTGGGTCCAGGAGATACGCGAACGGGCGCCGCGGCAGGCGCCGCGCTTGGTGACGAAGTTGTAGATGCCGCCCCGCCCCTGCTCATCGCCGGGGTACCAGTTCTGCACCGTGGAGTACTTGATCCGCGCATCGTCCAGGGCGATCAGCTCGACCACCGCCGCGTGCAGCTGGCGGTCGTCGCGCTGTGGCGCGGTACACCCCTCCAGGTAGCTCACCGAGGCGCCCTCCTCGACGACGATCAGGGTACGTTCGAACTGGCCGGTGGCCGCCTGGTTGATGCGGAAGTAGGTGGAGAGCTCCATCGGGCAGGCGACCCCTTTCGGCACGTAGACGAAGGTGCCGTCGCTGAACACCGCGGCGTTGAGGCAGGCGTAGAAGTTGTCGCTGTAGGGGACCACCGAACCGAGATAGCGCCGCACCAGCTCCGGGTACTCGCGCACCGCCTCGGAGAGCGAGCAGAAGATCACCCCGGCGTCGGCCAGCTTCTTGCGGTAGGTGGTGGCCACCGAGACACTGTCGAAGACCGCATCCACCGCCACCCCGGCCAGCGCCTTCTGCTCGTCGATCGGGATGCCGAGCCGCTCGTAGGTCTCCAGCAGCTTGGGGTCCACCTGGTCGAGGCTGTCGGGCCCCTTCTTCGGGGCGGAGTAGTAGGAGATCGCCTGGAAATCGATGATCGGGTGGTGCAGGTGGGCCCACTCCGGATCCTCGAAGGTGAGCCAGCGGCGATACGCCTTGAGCCGCCACTCCAGCAGCCAGTCGGGCTCCCCCTTCTTCGCCGACAGGACGCGGATCACCCCCTCGTCGAGTCCGGGGGGGAGGGTCTCCGACTCGATCTCGGTGACGAACCCCTGCGGATAACCGCCCGGCAACAGGGTCTCGAACGATGCCTCACTACGCGCCATGGGCCTCTACCTCCGCAATAACTGACCAATACACTCGGTAATTGCGATAGGTATGGACCCGAACGGCGCACGATGCAACGGTGGGAAAAGTGGGGGATTCCCATTGACACCCCCCAACTCGCGCCCCACTATCGCGCTGCTCCGCCCCACGCTCGCCAGGGCGGAACCGTTCCCCTCCCCTTGTAAGGAGTGCACCATGCGTTCCCTGAAAGCCGCCCTGCTCGCCGTCCTCCTCGCCGCGCCGCTTGCCGCCGCCCGGGCCGAGGAGAAGGTGCTCAACGTCTACAACTGGACCGACTACATCGCCGAGGACACGCTGGCCAACTTCGAAAAGGCCACCGGCATCCATGTGGTCTACGACGCCTACGACGCCAACGAGGTGCTGGAGGCGAAGCTACTCGCCAGCGCCAGCGGCTACGACGTGATCTTCCCCACCGCCCAGCCGTTCGCCCAGCGCCACATCGCCGCCCACCTCTACCGCCCGCTGGACCGCGCCAAGCTGCCCAACTACGGCAACCTCGACCCGAAGATCCTGCAATCCCTGGAGACCGCCGACCCCGGCAACCGCTACACCGTGCCCTACATGTGGGGCACCACCGGCATCGGCTACAACGTCGCCAAGGTGAAGGCGGCGCTCGGCACCGACGCACCGATCGACGGCTGGTCGCTGATCTTCGATCCGCAGATCTCCGCCAAGCTCGCCGGCTGCGGCATCTCGGTGATGGACGACGAGATGGAGGCGATGACCGCCGCGCTGCTCTACCTCGGCAAGGACCCCAACACCGCCGACCCGCAGGACTTCGAGGCCGCCGCCGCGCTGTTCAAGAAGGTGCGCCCGAACATCAAGTACTTCCACTCCTCGCAATACATCAACGACCTGGCCAACGGCGACCTGTGCGTCGCCCAGGGCTACTCCGGCGACGTGCTGCAAGCGCGCGACCGCGCCGCCGAGGCGAAGAACGGGGTCGAGATCGCCTATCGGGTGCCCAAGGAGGGGGCGGTGCTGTGGGTCGACGTGATGGCGATCCCCTCCGACGCGCCCCATCCGGAGAACGCGCTGGCCTTCATCAACTACATGATGGACCCGGCGGTGATCGCCGCGGTGAGCAACTACGTCTCCTACGCCAACGCCAACCGGGCGGCCACCCCGCTGGTCGATGAGGCGGTGCGCAACGACCCCGGCGTCTACCCGTCGGCGGAAGTGAAGCAGCGCCTGGTCACCATCCGCACCCTGCCCGACAAGGCGCAGCGGCAGAAGGTGCGGGTGTGGACCCGGATCAAGACCGGCCGCTGACCGCCGCCGCCCCGCCCCCTGCTGGCGGGGCTTTTTCGACCTCCTGTAGGAGCGGCCCCCAGGCCGCGATCACGGCGGAGTGCCGCAACAGCCAGCTCAGACATAGCCCTTCTTTTTGGCGCTGTCTGAATTACGCGCGTTGCGATCGGTCGCTGGCGCCGCGATTCACTGTAGGAGCGGCCCCCAGGCCGCGATCATGACGGAGTGCCGCACCTCGATTTGGCAGGTGGTAGGAACGGACATGGCGCCTTCGCGG
>NZ_BAAHXB010000098.1:0-21273 GCF_054657215.1 Endothiovibrio diazotrophicus | reverse complement strand
GAGCGTCCAAGGTGGCCGGTTACGACGCGGAGCGTCGTAACCAGAGCGCCAGAGCACCGGAGTTGTCCCCATGGCGATCCCCCTCCTCCGCCGCCTCGGCCTGCGCGACTACCTCCCCACCTGGGAGGCGATGCAGGCGTTCACCGACCGGCGCGACGCCGATACCGCCGACGAGCTGTGGCTGGTGGAGCACCCGCCGGTGTTCACCCAGGGGCGCAACGGCGATGCCGCCCATCTGCTCGACCCCGGCGGTATCCCGGTGGTGCAGGTGGACCGCGGCGGGCAGGTGACCTATCACGGGCCGGGGCAGTTGGTGCTCTACACCCTGATCGATCTGCGCCGCCGCCACCTCGGCGTGCGCCAGATGGTGACCGCCCTGGAGCAGGCGGTGGTGGGAATGCTCGCCGATTTCGCCATCGAAGCGGCGGCGCGGGCCGACGCGCCGGGGGTCTACGTCGGCGGGCGCAAGATCGCCTCGCTGGGGCTGCGGGTGCGCCGCGGGGCGAGCTACCACGGGCTGGCGCTCAACGTGAACATGGACCTCGCGCCCTTCGCCCGCATCAACCCCTGCGGCCTGCGCGGCATGGCGATGACCCAGACCGCCGACCTCGGCGGCCCCGCCACCATCTCCGCCGCCGCCGACGCCCTCCTCCCCCACCTCGCCCGTACCCTGGAGCTGGGCGGCTGGCGGGAGGTGGATGGGGATCGCGGGTGAACCACGAAGGGAGCGAAAACATTGCCTTCCGCTCGCATGTCCGGAGTAACTTTACCGATGGCAGTTTCGTTTGACACGGCGCCCACGGGGCGCCCTATAGGGCGCCCCGTGGGCGCCGTGTCAAACGAAGGCACACCCTGAAAAGCCCTCCCTCGCAGCACTCGAAGTGCCCACCCGAAAAAACCTTCGTGCCCTTCGTGCAACAAAACGGCTTCTCCACCGGCAGGCATATCCGCAGCGGCCCCACCGCAGACCCCCTATAATGGCCACCCTACCCCCAACCCGAGCGATCCCCCATGAGTGACGAGCGACGCCAGCGCGCGGCCGACAAGGTGGCGCGGATCCCGGTGAAGGTGGCCCCCACCACCGCCCCCGCGCGCAAGCCGGCGTGGATCCGGGTGAAGGCGGGCGCCGGGGCCGGGGTGGAGCGGATCCGCAAGGCGCTGCGTGCCGGCAATCTGCACACCGTGTGCGAGGAGGCCTCCTGCCCCAACCTGGGCGAGTGCTTCGGCCACGGCACCGCCACCTTCATGATCCTCGGCGACGTCTGCACCCGCCGCTGTCCCTTCTGCGACGTCGCCCACGGTCAGCCGCAGCCGGTCGACCCCGAGGAGCCGCGCAAGATGGCCGAGACGGTGAAGGCGATGGGACTCTCCTACGTGGTGGTCACCTCGGTGGACCGCGACGACCTGCGCGATGGCGGCGCCGGCCACTTCGCCGAGTGCATCGCGGCACTGCGCGAGGCGGTGCCGGCGATCAGGGTGGAGACCCTGGTGCCCGACTTCCGCGGCCGCGAGGCGCTCGCCCTGGAGCTGCTGGCCGCCACCCCGCCCGACGTCTTCAACCACAACCTGGAGACGGTCCCCCGCCTCTACCGCCAGGCCCGCCCCGGCGCCGACTACCACGGCTCGCTACGACTGCTGGAGGCATTCAAGACGCGTTGCCCGGAGCGGCCCACCAAGTCGGGGCTGATGCTCGGGCTGGGCGAGGAGATCGCCGAGGTGGAGGCGGTGATGACGGATCTGCGCGACCACGGCTGCGAGATGCTCACCCTCGGCCAATACCTGCAACCGACCCTCCACCACCTGCCGGTGGCCCGCTACGTCTACCCGGACGAGTTCGAACGGCTGGCCGAGGTGGGCCGCGCCCTGGGCTTCAGCCAGGTGGCCAGCGCGCCGCTGGTGCGCTCCTCCTACCACGCCGACCTGCAGGCCGCCGCCATCGTCGGAGGACGCTCGTGAACGTCGAGACCACCCGCATCATCGAGCTGGTCCTGCTGCCGCCGGCCGGACCGCTGCTGCTCACCCTGATCGGCGCCGTGCTGCTGTGGGCGCGCCGCCGCAGCGGCTACCTGCTGGTCGCCGTCGGCTGGGTCACGCTCTACTTCGCCAGCCTCCCCTTCACCGCCTTCGCCCTGGCCCAGTTCCTGGAGGCGACCCCGCCGCTGGACGACCGGGCGATCGCCGAGAGCCGCGCCCAGGCGATCGTCGTGCTCGGCGCCGGCCGCTACCCCTCCGCCCCGGGGTACGGCGGCGTCGACACCGCCAACGCCGCCGAATTGGAGCGGCTGCGCTATGCGGCGTGGCTGCAACGGCGCAGCGGCCTGCCGATCGCGGTGATCGGCGGCGATCCGCTGGGCACCGGCACCTCGGAGGCGGCGTTCATGCAGCGGATCCTCAGCGACGAATTCCATGCCGAGGTGAAGTGGGCCGACGGCCGCAGCCGCCACACCTTCGACAACGCCCGCTTCGCCTGGGAACGGCTGGAAGCGGCGGGGATCACCCGCATCCTGCTGGTGAGCCACGTCTGGCACCTGCCCCGCGCCGCGGCTGCCTTCGAGGCCCGGGGCTTCACCGTCACCCCCGCCCCCACCGCCTACCTGCACCCCGGGGCGCTGACCCGCGGCCCGCTGCTGTGGCTGCCCGCGGCGTGGGCGCTGGAGCAGAACCGGCGCTATCTCCACGAGCTGATCGGCACGCTCTGGTACCGCTATTTCCGCTGAAGACGGCCAACCCCACCGATCCCCCAAAAGCAACGGAAGAACCACCCCTGGTTACCACGCTCCGCGTGGTAACCAGGCCTTCACGTCGGCACCGGCGTCTCCCCTGGACGCTCCGCGTCGGCGCCATCCGGATAGCTCCCGCAACTTCAGGCAGGACGCAGAGCGTCCAAGGTGTCCTGGTTGCGACGCAGAGCGTCGCAACCAGGACACCAGGACAGCAGGAGGGGGCGCCCCTCAGAAGATCTCGGCGAAGAACGCCTGCATCCGCGCCCACGAACGCTTGTCGGCCAGCGCGTCATACTTGAGGTTGGCGATGCCGCGCTTGTCGGCGTCCGGGTTGGTGAAGGAGTGGCGCACGCCGCCGTAGCTATCCAGCTCCCAGGAGGCCCCCGCCTCGCCGAGGCGCTGCTCGAAGTGGTCCACCACATCGGGGCTAACCATCTTGTCGGCCTGGCCGTGGAGGATCAGCAGCGGGATCTTGATCTTGCCGTTGGCCTCCTCCGGCGCCGCGGGCAGCGAGCCGTGGAAACTGACCACCCCCTTCAGCTCGTCGCTGCCGCCATAGGTCATCTGGATCACCGTGCCGCCGCCGAAGCAGTAGCCCACCGCCGCCAGTTTGGCGGTATCGACGCCGGGGGCGGCCTTCAGCTGGGCCAGTCCGGCGAAGGCGCGGGCGCGCCACCACTCCGGATCGGTGGTCACCTCCTGCATCCACTCCCGCGCCTGCTCGGGCTTGTCGGTGACCCGGCCGGTGCCGTACATGTCGGCGGCAAACGCCACGTAGCCCAGCTCGGCGAGCATCCGCGCCCGCTTCTTCGCATAGTCGTTGAGCCCCCACCACTCGTGGACCACCAGGATGCCGGGGCGCTTGCCCTCCAGCGCATCGTCCCAATAGAGGTAGCCGGTCAGCGCCTCCCCCTGGTCCTCGTAGACCACCGCCTTGCTCTGCACCGCCCCCTGGGCGGTGCCGGCGAGCAGTCCGCAGGCGAGCAGCACGCCGCCGATCAGTCGGTTCCAGTTCATCTCCCATCTCCTCAACAGTTGTTATGGTGAGGAGCGATTATAGACGCAGAATCTCCACGCACTCGCGCGCCCCGTCGGCCGTCGGGCGCACCCCCGCGGGGAGATCGAACAGCGCCGCCAGCGGGGCCTCCAGGGCCCCCTCCTCCAGCACCTCGCGAGTGATCGGCCGGGCGCGGCCGTGGGCCTCCAGCCAGGCGACCAGATGGGGCTCTTCCGGCCAGTCCCCGCGGGGCAGGTAGAGCAGCGGCACCCCGTTGCAGGCCGCCTCGGCGAAGGTACCGTAACCGGGCTTGGCGATCAGCGCGTCGCTGGAGCACAGTAGATCGATGAACGGCAGGTCGAGACGGTCCCAGGGGTGGATGTCCGCCCGCGCGACGCCCCACTCCGGCGGTACCAGGTAGTGCACCCCCTTCACCCCCGGCCAGCGCTCCACCGGCAGCCGCGTCGGGATGCCGCCGAGGGCCACCGGCACCAGCCGCTCGCCGCCGCCGAGGCCGAGCTTGACGTCGATCTCGGCGCGACGGTTGCGGCCGAGGCGGGCGAGCGGCGCGATGGCGCGGCGATTGGGCAGCCACGCCATGGGCATCGAGGGCTGGGGCTGGAGGAACCACTCGGCCGAGGCGTAGGCCTCGCGCATGGTACCGACGATCTCCGCCGCCGCCGGGCGATCGCCACAGTAGTGCTCGAACAGGTCGGCCCAGTTGAGCGAACAGAGGGCCAACGCGCCGATCCCCGCCCGCTTCGCCGCCGCCAGGGTGAGGTAGGGGACGTCGGCGAGCACCCGGTCGACCCGCTGGGCCCGCAGCCACGCCACCTCCGCCGCCAGCCGCGCCTCCCAGTCGCGGTGGAACGCCAGGTGCTCCCGCCAGCTCGCCTCCACCGCCACCTCCACCGCGTCGACCATCGCCAACCCCAGGTCGAGCT
This sequence comes from Endothiovibrio diazotrophicus, assembly GCF_054657215.1. NCBI lineage: Bacteria > Pseudomonadati > Pseudomonadota > Gammaproteobacteria > Chromatiales > Thioalkalispiraceae > Endothiovibrio > Endothiovibrio diazotrophicus. The sequence goes on along the minus strand of NZ_BAAHXB010000098.1, from coordinate 16,609 downwards.
GCGCCTCGCCGTAGTCGAACGGAAAGCCGAGATGCTCGGCGAGCAGCCGGCGCGGCAGCGGGGTACGCAGGGTAATCCGCACCTCGGGGTGGTGATGGTGGATCCGCTGGAGGATCGGCAGGAGCTGGGCCATGTGGCCGTAGCCGTGGCCGGAGATGGCGACGAGGAGGTGCATGGCTTCAGGCTTCAGGCGTAGGTCGGCGCTACCGCGCCGACGGAAACGGAGGCACCGCCGGGAAACCTCGCCCGGCGCCCTCCGAACGGAAGAGACCCTCGGAATGGGCGTCCCGCCTCACACGCTGCTGCCCCCGTTCGCGTCGGCGCGGTAGCGCCGACCTACGCAGGACGAACCGCGGGGTTCAGGAACCGACCTGCTCCTGCAGGAAGGTCATCAGGTCGGCCAGCGGGATGTTGCGGCTCTCCGCATCGCGCCGCCCCTTGTACTCCACCTCCCCCTTGCCGAGCCCGCGGTCGCCCACCACCACCCGGCGGGGGATGCCGATCAGCTCGTGGTCGGCGAACATCACCCCGGGGCGCTGGTCGCGATCGTCGAAGAGTACCTCGAAGCCCGCCTCGGTGAGCTCCCGGTAGAGCCGTTCGGCGGTCTCGCGCACCCGCTCGGAGCGCCCCAGCCCCATCGGCAGCAGGGAGATCTGAAACGGCGCCATCGACTCCGGCCAGGCGATCCCCTGCTCGTCGTGGTTCTGCTCGATGGCGGCGGCCACCACCCGGGAGACGCCGATGCCGTAGCAGCCCATGCTCATCACCCGCGCCTTGCCCTCCTCGTCGAGGACCGTGGCGTTGAGCGCGGCGCTGTACTTGTCGCCCAGTTGGAAGATGTGGCCCACCTCGATGCCGCGGGCGATCGACAGGCGCCCCTGACCGTCGGGGCTGGGGTCCCCCTCCACCACGTTGCGGATATCGACCACCACCGGCTCCTTGACGTCGCGCTCCCAGTTGACCCCGCTGAGGTGGAAACCGTCCTCGTTGGCGCCGCAGACGAAGTCGGCCAGATGGGCGGCGGCGCGGTCCACCAGCACCGGCACCTTCAGCCCCACCGGACCGATGGAGCCGGCACCGGCCCCGCAGTGGGCGCGGATCGCCTCTTCGCTGGCCAGGGTCAGCGGTTCGGCCACCGGCTGGAGCTTCTCCGCCTTGATCGCATTGAGCTCGTGGTCGCCGCGCAGGCAGAGGGCGACCACGCTCCCCTCCTCCACGCCGTTGACCAGCAGGGTCTTCACGGTCTGCTTGGGATCCACCTTGAGGAAGCCGGAGACCTCCTCGATGGTCTTCTGGTTGGGGGTCTCCACCTTGGCCATCCCGGCGGCCGGCGCCGGCCGCTCGCCCGCCGGGGCCACCGCCTCGGCCAGCTCGACGTTGGCGGCGTAGTCGCTGCCGTCGGAAAAGGCGATGGCGTCCTCGCCCGACTCGGCCAGCACGTGGAACTCGTGGGAGAGCGCCCCGCCGATGGAATCGGTGTCGGCATTCACCGGGCGGAAATCGAGGCCGAGACGCTGGAAGATCCGCGAATAGGTCTCGAACATCACCCGGTAGGTGTCGTCCAGCGAGTCCTGATCGAGGTGGAAGGAGTAGGCGTCCTTCATCACGAACTCGCGGGCGCGCATCACGCCGAAGCGGGGGCGGATCTCGTCGCGGAACTTGGTCTGGATCTGGTAGTAGTTGACCGGCAGCTGCTTGTAGCTCTTCAGCTCGCCGCGCACCAGGTCGGTGATCACCTCCTCGTGGGTCGGGCCGAAGCAGAAGTCACGGTGGTGGCGGTCGTTGATGCGCAGCAGCTCGGGGCCGTACTTCTCCCAGCGCCCCGACTCCTGCCACAGCTCGGCGGGCTGCACCGCCGGCATCAGCACCTCCATGGCGCCGGCGCGGTTCATCTCCTCGCGCACCACGCCCTCCACCTTGCGCAGCACCCGCAGCCCCAGCGGCATCCAGGTGTAGACGCCGGCGGCGAGCTTGCGGATCATGCCGGCGCGCATCATCAGCTGATGACTCACCACCTCGGCGTCGGCGGGGGTCTCTTTCAGGGTGGCGAAGGGGAATCGGGATACGCGCATGGCTGGTCGTCTTCCATAGGGATAGGGGGAAAGACCGGGATTCTAGCGGCCGATGCGGGGAGGCGTACAGCGCGGCGGGACGGCGCAGCGGAAGGGAGGCAAAAAAATTCCGTATCGGACGGGCAGGCTTGCCGGCCCGCCGATACGGGGAGGATGTAATCGGTCGATTGGGGGATCGATGCAGCGCCCCCTTCGCGGGCGGGTCCGGATCACCCGCCCGTCAGGACCTCGGAGCCCCGTGGATGATCGCGTGCGGGTCTAGGAGGCTGTCGGACTATGGAAGAATCGGGCGCCTAGCGCGATTTGCGTCGACGATTCGCGTGCTGCAGATAGGCGCCCATCCCTGCCCGCACCACGACACTCCCGGCGATGACCGCCACGGCCAGTCCCAGCAGGGTTAGGTTGTCGAAGATCATTGGTAAAACCTCTTGGCATATTCGTAAAACTACTATAGTCCATTTCTTACAAGCTTCCGTGACTTCCTCACACAGAATCGCTTTTTGCCGCCCGTTTCGGGCTGCTTCACCTCCGGCTCGCAGCCCGAAACGGGCGGCAAAAAGCGATATTTATCAGGTGAATATGAAATTAATCTGAATAATTAATTAAATTGTGCCAGGCGAGGAGGCGGCCAAGGAGAGACCGACCGAACGGTCTATTTTGGCTGCCGAACGGATGGGGAGTAACGTTTCCGAAGGCGAGGGGGAAACGGAGGGGCTGCGGGGCGCTTCGGGCCTCAGTCGGCCCAGAGCACGCCGAGATCGATGGTGACGGCGTCGAACGGCGCAACGGCCACCGGGTTGTCGTTTTCGAAGGCAGCGAGCAGCAACCAGTGGCCATCCCGGTTCTCGTAGGCCTCCAGGGTGCGCAGCTCGGGGTCGATCAACCAGACGTGAGCGACACCGTTGGCGGCATAGATCGGGAGTTTCTCCACCCGGTCGACGCGGGCAGTGGAGGGAGAGAGCACCTCGCAGACCCAATCCGGCGGCAGCTCGAACCAGGCGGTATCGGGCAACCGCGGCATCCGCTCGCGACGCCAGCCACCGAGATCCGGCACCAGCACATGGCTTCCCAAATGCAGCTCCGGCTCGTCGAAAATCCACCAACCGCCCGGACCGCCCCGCCCCTTGCCGAAGGGACTGACCAATTCATCGCCCAGCGAGGACGAGGCCTGGGCATGCCTCGGTGCCGGCCGAGGGTGGGTGACCAAGGCACCATTGATGATCTCCGCTACCCGATGACCGGGAACCTGGAGCAGATCTTCGTAAGTTGCGAAGCTTATGGCTGGTTCATTCATCGGAAATCTCCTCCGCCCCTCCAGTCTAGCGCCTTAGAACGTCCGCCGGTCCCAGCCCCAGAAGTGACGCGGCGGGCTCGCGAATTCGATGTAGATGCGGCCGCTCTCCACCCCCAGCCGCTCGCCCACCGCCGCGCACAGCGCCGCCGAGAATTCGGCAGTGCGCTCATCCGGCAACCCCAGGCTCTTCAGCTCCAGGTAGGCGAGCGGCGCGTCCGAGCCGGCGAATACCATCGGCACCTCCGCCTCCAGGGCGACCATCACGTAGCTCTCCGGCTTGCCGAGGATCTTCGCCACCTCCGCCGACAGCGCCTTCAGCACCGCGCCCTGGTCGCTCACCGTCACATTGGTCCGCACGTTCAACATCGGCATGATTACTCTCCTTTCTCCTCAAATTTTCGAAAAACGGGCACCGCCCTCCTGCTCCCGCGACTCGATCCCCCATAGCCCGACAGGCTCCTAGACATCATGTATTGACCCTATTGAACCGCAGATTTCGCCGATGGGCGCATATTTTTCAAGTGCTTCCGAATCTGCGCCCATCGGCGGAATCTGCGGTTAAAATCGGCCGCCATGAACAAGGAAAAACGCACCGAGATCTTCCGCCGCCTGCGCGAGGCCAACCCCCACCCCACCACCGAACTGGAGTACACCACCCCGTTCGAACTGCTGGTGGCGGTGGTCCTCTCCGCCCAGGCCACCGACAAGGGGGTGAACAAGGCCACCGCCCAACTCTTCCCGGTGGCCAACACCCCGCAGGCGATCCTCGACCTCGGTGTCGACGGGCTGAAGGGGTACATCAAGACCATCGGGCTGTTCAACACCAAGGCGGAAAACGTGATCAAGACCTGCCGGCTGCTGCTGGAGAAGCATGGCGGCGAGGTGCCGGAGGAGCGCGCCGCCCTGGAGGCACTGCCCGGGGTCGGCCGCAAGACCGCCAACGTGATCCTCAACACCGCCTTCGGCCACCCCACCATGGCGGTGGACACCCACATCTTCCGCGTCGCCAACCGCACCGCCATCGCCCCGGGCAAGAACGTGGTGGAGGTGGAGAAGCGGCTGCTGCGGCTGGTGCCCAAGGAGTTCCTCATTGATGCCCACCACTGGCTGATCCTCCACGGCCGCTACGTCTGCCTCGCCCGCAAACCGCGCTGCGGGGCGTGCCTGATCGAGGATCTGTGCGAGTTCAAGGACAAGACCGAATACGAGTAGGAGATCACACAGCGTTCGCAGAGGAGCAAAGGACGCGGAGAAATAGCCACTCTGCGAACGCTGCGCCTCCGCGAGCGCTGCGTGATCGTTTTCCTCTCGCTCCGCCCCCCTGTCCAACGGAGCGACCCCGTAGTCTGGACGCGGAGCGTCCAAGGGCCCCGGTTACGACGCGGAGCGTCGTAACCAGAGTAGCGTCGTAACCAGAGTACCGAGCACCAGAGCACACCGAGCTCCTCTACCCCCTCTCGTTCCCACGCTCCGCGTGGGAACGCCACTCTTCGACGCTCCGCGTGGGAACGCCCCTCTTCGACGCTCCGCGTCGTGCCGAACGGGGGCACGGCCGCCGTCGATCAACCCGCGGACGAAGACCACACCGCCGTGCAGGCCCCGCTCTCGGTGACCTCGTAGAACGTCTCGCGGAGACTGCCGTCCCGGTTCAGGCTCAGCACCGCGAAGCCGTTCCGGACCGGCTTCGAACCCCCGGTCACCGGCGTATGGGCGAAGTAATCCACAATGTCCGCATTCATCCCGCTGGCGTCACCGAACGGGATGGCGCTATGGCCGACGCAGCGGCAGACGGTGCCGCTCTTGCCGAGGACCGAGTTCCCGTTGCAGGCCACCCCCACGCGCCCCACCGACCCGCAACGCATGATGCGGCCCGATGAAACGCCTCGCCCCCCCTTACAACCCACCATTGACCCAATCGCCACGGAGGCCGTCGGCGCGAGGCGTGCGCCCCGCCATCGACTACGGTATCCTTCGCGCCGCGACGCCATCCGGTCGGCGTCCCGTCTCGCGGTTGACCTTCACGCTCCCTCGAACGACTCGACCCATCCTCGCCTGGACCGGCCCCGCATCACTACGGGCAGGCCAACAACGGAACTCCCCATGACCTTCGAATCCCTCGGCCTGCGGGCCGAACTGCTGCGTGCCGTGGCCGAACAGGGCTACGACACCCCGACCCCGATCCAGCGCCAGGCCATCCCGGTGATCCTGGAAGGACGCGACATCCTCGCCGGCGCCCAGACCGGCACCGGCAAGACCGCCGGCTTCACCCTGCCGATGCTCCAGCTACTGGAGCGCGAGCAGGAGCGCCGCGGCCCGCGCCACCCCCGCGCCCTGGTCCTCACCCCGACCCGCGAGCTGGCCGCCCAGGTGGGCGAGAGCGTCGAGACCTACGGCAAGTACCTGCGGCTCAAATCCACCGTGATCTTCGGCGGGGTCGGCATCAATCCGCAGATCGACCGCCTGCGTCGCGGCATCGACATCCTGGTGGCCACCCCCGGGCGGCTCCTCGACCACGCCGGCCAGGGCACCGTGACGCTCGACCGGATCGAGATCCTGGTGCTGGATGAGGCCGACCGGATGCTCGACATGGGCTTCATCCACGACATCCGCCGGGTGCTCAAGCTGCTCCCCCACGACCGCCAGAACCTGCTCTTCTCGGCCACCTACTCCGACGAGATCAAGACCCTGGCCGACAAGCTCCTCGACAACCCCACGCTGATCGAGGTGGCGCGGCGCAACACCGCCGCCGAGAAGGTGGGCCAGACCGTCCACCCGGTGGACAAGGCGCGCAAGCGCGAGCTGCTCTCCAAGCTGATCAGCGAGGGCGACTGGAGCCAGATACTGGTCTTCACCCGCACCAAGCACGGCGCCAACCGGCTCGCCGAACAGCTCGAGCGCGACGGCATCACCGCCGCCGCGATCCACGGCAACAAGAGCCAGTCGGCGCGCACCCGCGCGTTGGCCGACTTCAAGAGCGGCACCATCCGCACCCTGGTGGCCACCGACATCGCCGCCCGCGGCATCGACATCGACAAGCTGCCCCACGTGGTCAACTACGAGCTGCCCAACGTCGCCGAGGACTACGTCCACCGCATCGGCCGCACCGGCCGCGCCGGCGCCGAGGGCGAGGCGGTCTCGCTGGTCTGCGTCGACGAGCTGAAGCTCCTGAAGGGGATCGAGCGGCTGCTCAAGCGCGACCTGCCGAAAACGGTGATCCCCGGCTTCGAGCCCGATCCCTCGATCAAGCCCGAACCGATCGAGAACGGCCGCCGCGGCGGCGGCGGTCAGCGCCGCGGCGCGGAGGGCCCGCGCGACGAGCGCGGCGGCCACCGCGAACCCCGCGGCCACCACGACGAACGGGCCCCCCACCGCGACCACAAGCCGCAGCGCCGCCGCCGCTCCGGCGGCGGCAACCGCGCCGGCAGCACCCCGAGCTGAGCCCCCCGGGGTGCCCCCCTCGGGGGGCCCCCCACCCGCCCCCTGTAGGAGCGGCCCCAAGGCCGCGATGCCACGAAGTCCCGCGGCCTGAATCACCCGCCGGGGGTTATCCGCAAGGGCGCCATCGCGGCCTCGGGGCCGCTCCTACGGCCGCTTCCGCCACGGCCTGCCGCCGAAGACCCGCGGCGACTACACCTTCATCCTGCACATGATCGAGACCCTCAAGCCCGACAGCGGACGGATGGCGGTGATCGTCCCCCACGGCGTACTCTTCCGCAAGCACCGCGGCGGCCGCCGGGTCCACTTACGGCCCGCATATCTCCGACCAACTGAACTCGCTGGTAGTGGGTTCCAACTACCCCGCCATCAACTCCAGTGACGTAAAGGGACTGACCATCTACTGCCCCGACCACACCGAGCAAGAGAGAATCGCCGCCGTTCTCAACGCCACCGACCGCATGGTCGAAAACCTGGAGCGACCACTGAACAAGTTGCGCGAAGAGAAACAGGCCCTCCTCCAACAACTCCTCACCGGCCGCCGCCGGCTGCCCCCCCGCGACGCCGCACCGGAACCCCGACGCGCGGAGCGAAAGGCCGCGCCAACCGGCGCGCAAGCGCCGCCGGCAGGCGTAGGTCGGCGCTACCGCGCCGACGCGAACGGAGGCACCGCCGCAAAACCCCGCGCCGCGCCCGGCCGAACGGCACCGCCGGCTCGGCGAGGGGGTGATCCGGCAACGTTGTCCCGGCCTCTGAACCCAGGGCTTGGCGGCGCCTCGCAGCGGCCTGCGTGTGATAACGTTGTCGCCGCACGGAGGCCCGTCTCGACCGCATCCACACCCGCTCGCGGCGGGAGATCCCCGCCACCTCCCGCGCCTATCAGGCGCTGCTCACCAACATCCTGTTCCTCGCCCCGGAGCCCTCGCGGATGCGCGGCTACCGCTTCATCTCGGACCTTTCGCTGAGCGGCGACGGCGGCAACCTGAGCAGCGTGCTTTTCTCCCTGTGGAAGGGCCGGGAGAACCGCCGGCACATCCTCGATTTCGTCAGCAACCTCCCTCACCGAGCAGGAGATCCGCAGGCTCGCGTTCTACGAGACTCGCCGCGCGGAGGTGATGGTGAGCCTGGTGGAGACTTTCGGCAACGAGGAGCGCGAGTGGGACGCCCCGCTGCTCTCGGACGGCACCCTGCTCGCGGCGCCGGAGGACTCCATGGTGGTGATCGAGGAGGTGGACAACGGCATCCACCCGAGCCAGGCCCACCATCTGCTGGAGGCGATGCGGGCGCACGCCGAGCGGCGCCGGCTGCGCCTGTTGATCACCACCCACAATCCGGCCCTGCTCGACGCGCTGCCGGACGAGGCGGTGGACGATGCGGTGTTCTGCTACCGCGACTCGAAGCGGGGCGACATCCGGCTGCAGCGGGTCTCCGATATCGACGACTACCCCGGACTGGTGGCCCGCGGCCCCCTCGGTCAACTGCTCAGCGAGGGGTTGATCGACCGCTACGCGAAGCACCCCCTGACGGCCGGCCAACGGAAAAGAATGGCCGGCGAATGGCTGGCCCGGATGGGCGGGGAGGACCGCTGATGTCCATCGTGCTGATCGATACATCGGTACTGTGCAATCTGCTCAACGTCCCGGGCAAGGCGGACGAGTGCCCGGGGATCACCCGGAAGTTCAAGCGGCTCGCCTCCGAAGGCGGCAGTGCCTCCGCGGTGGTGCTGGAGCCGGTGCTGCGCGAGGTGCTGGCGGAGCGCCGTTTCGACTACCGGGGGGAGAGCCACACCCTCTCGGCGGAGGCGTTCGGGCGGGTGGTGGCGGCGCTTCACCGTTCGGCGGGAAAAACCACACCATCAGTCATTTTCCTACAGGCCGCCGGGGCATTCACCGAATATTCAAGGTAAAAAAGCGGTATCATCGCCCTCCACGCCGTGTCCGCACTCCGCACTGCCATGCGTCCGCGGAACCGCCACGTTCAACCTGCTGATTTCACTGGAAACTGAAAGGTTTCGACTGCCCTATGGCCGCCCCCGCCTCCCCCCTGGGCCGTACCCGCTCCCGTCTGCGCCAGTGGGCGCGGCGCAAGAGCCTCGAAGACATCTTCCAGTGCAGCGGCCACTCCCGTGACTTCACCGGCTCGCGCGCCGAGTACATCACCCTGCGCCTGCGCCTGCTGGCGGCCGCCTTCGCCGTGCTGGCGCTGGCCTGGGTGCCGATGGACGCGCTGTTTCTCGACGAGCGCACCTTCCACCCGATCCTCGCCCAGCGCATCGGCTTCAGCCTCGGCTTTCTCTTCCTGGCGCTGTGGAACAGCCACAAGCAGACGCTGTGGGCCGCCCGGCTGCGGCTCGCCGGGCTGGTGCTGATCCCGGCCGTGTTCTTTGTCACCTCCCGCCACGTGCTCGGCGAAGGCTCCACCGAGACCGGCGTGCTGGTGGGCTACTCCTTCCTCCCCTACCTGATGGTGGCGCTGGCCGGCATCTTCCCGCTGACCCTGGTGGAGGGGAGCCTCTACGCCCTGGCGGTAGGGATGGTGAAGGTGGGCAGCGAGGCCTACTTCGGCACGCTGTGGGAGGTCCATATCCTGGGGGAGATCTGGCTGCTGGGGCTGCTGGCGGTGATCGCCCTGTGGGCGGAGCTGGCTCAACTGCACATGCTGCTGGCGCTCTACCGCGAGGCGACCCGCGACGCGCTGACCGGGCTGGTCAACCGCCGGCCGCTGACCCGATGGCTGGAGGGGGAGGTGCGCGAGGCGAGCGACGAGCGCCGCACCCTCTCGCTGCTGCTGTTCGACCTGGATCTGTTCAAGCGGATCAACGACACCCACGGCCATCTGGCCGGCGACTCGGTGCTCGCCCGCTTCGCCACTCTCCTCACCGAGCGGCTGCCGGAACCGGAGCTGGTCGGGCGGTGGGGCGGCGAGGAGTTCCTCGCCGCATTGCCCGACCTCTCCGCCGCCGAAGCCCACACCCTTGCCGAGGGGATCCGCACCGCCTGTCACGAGCAGATCGTGGAGAGCCCGGACGGGAAAGCGGTGCGCTTCACCGTCAGCATCGGGGTGGCGGAGCTGCGCGAGGGGGAGAGTCTGGAGGAGCTGCTCAACCGGGTCGACAACGGGCTCTACGCGGCCAAGGCGAGCGGGCGGGACATGGTGGTCATGGCCTAAGAAATTTTCGCCCCACCCCTCGCCCGGCTGCGCTTCGCGCGCCGGGCGAGGGGTGGGGCGAAAATTTCTTTGTGTGTTTTGTGAGGGCGGGGCGACTGACACCCGGACGGCGAGGTACGACCTCCCCGGCGGAAGCACCCCTTGGGCCACGACGGCCTACAGGGATGTAGGTACTTGGCGTGAGCAGGACGCGGAAGCCGTGTCTACAGGGATGTAGGCACTTGGCCTGAGCAGGATGCGGAAACAGGGCGCCCTTCGCCAAACGCCCGCCTGCCGAGTGGCGGCGGGCCGCTCCACCGCTACTTCTTGGCCTTCTTCTTGGCGGCGGCCTTCTTCTTGGTCGCCGCCTTCTTGACCGGGACGGGCTTCTCGGCGACGGCCGGTTCGGCCACGGGGGCAGGCTTCTCGACAGCGGCGGGAGCGGCCTTCTCAGCGGCGGCCGGCTTGGCTGCAGGCGCCGGCTTCTCCGCGGGCGCGGCGACCTTCTTCTTCGCCGCCACCTTCTTCGTCACGCTCGTCTTCACCGGCGGGGCGGCCTCGACGGCCACCGGAGCAGGCTCAACGGGCGGCGCGGGATCCAGCGCCTCGGTGGGGGCCGCCGCCTCGGTCGCCTCGGCTGCGGCCTCCTCGAAACAGTCCTCGCGCCAGAAGCAGGCCAGCTGATCGCAATGGCCGTCCCGTGCCCGGGCGAAACAGTCGAAGTTGCCTTCACTGCTCTGGATCAGCCTCACCAGCTCGCGCTTGGTGAGTCGGGCGGGCTGCAGGCCCCGGTCGCGGGCCAGTCGGCGGATCTCTTCGAGCTTCATCGGGGTCTCCCAGGAGTGACGACAAGAAAGAATCGGCGAGATTATGGACGATATGCGGTTAACGGGGTATGACCAATCCAACGATTTTTTCGTAAGAATCCGCTGACGGGGACCCGCCCTCCGGGCACTCCCTCGGTCAAACGCCTCGTACATACGAGCAATTACGGATGCAACGGCGGCGACGGCTGGTGAGCGCCGGCCGAACCCGTATAATGGCCCACTCTTCTCCGCAACAGGACGACGACCGCGTGTTCCCCTCCGTGAAACCCTCGTTCGGCGCTGCGGCGCTCGCCCTCGGCGCACTGCTGACCGCCCCTGCGGCCCCCGCCCAGCCTGAAGTGACGGCCAGCTACGGCAAGTGGCAGCTGCTCAAGCTGGCCGACGGGGAACAGTGCGACATCCGCAGCCGCGAGATCGACTCCGACGACGACGACACCCCGCCGCGACTCTATCTGGTCGGCAACGGCGATCCCGACCGTCCTTTCGACATCCGCCTCGACAGCGGCGGCGACGATCTCGACCCGGCGCGGATCGCCGACGCCACCCTGGCGGTCGACGAGAAGACCGCCAAGCCGGCCTACGCCAACCTGCTCGATCCCCGCCACCTGTCGCTCACCGCCAACATCCGCGAGCTCAAGCTGGGCGGCCAGGTCACCGTCACCGCCCCGCTGACCGCCGGCGGCGAGCGCCACTACACCTTCAGCCTGATCGGCTTCACCGCCGCCTACCGCCAGCTCGGCGAGTGCAGCCCGCCGGCCGACACCCCGTCGCTGGCCGCCCCATCGCCGGCCGCGGCGGAATAGCCGGGCGATGCTCCTCGGCACCGATCGCGGCCAGTACCGCAACGTCTACCGCGAGGCGTGGCGCAAGCGCCGGACAGGCGAGCCCATGGAGACGCTGGAGGTGCGGGTGGCCGAGGTGATCGCCGAACACCCGGAGTACCACCGCGCCCTGGAAGGCCCCATCGACCAGGAGTTCCACGGCGGCCAGGGGGAGACGAACCCCTATCTGCACATGGGGATGCACATCTCCATCCGCGAACAGCTGGCGGTGGACCGCCCGGCGGGAATCCGCGACCTCTACCAGCGGCTCGCCTCCCACAGCGGTTCCAGCCACGAGGCGGAACACCGTATCATGGGCTGCCTCGGCGAGATGCTGTGGCGGGCCCAGAGTGAAAACCGCGCCCCCGACGAGGGCGCCTACCTCGCCTGCATCCGTCGCCTCGCCCCATCGTCAGGGAAGTGACCCGATGAGCGACACCGCCGACCCGGCCCGGCTCGCCACCCACCTCACCGACCTCCTCGCGCGCAGTGCCCTCGGCGACCGCGACGCCTTCCACCGCCTCTACACCCTCACCTCGGCGAAACTGTATGGCGCCGCGCTGCGTATAACGGGTCAAGAGGACCAGGCGCAGGACGTCCTGCAGGAGGCCTACGTGAGCATCTGGCGCAACGCCGGCAGCTACCGCGCGGGAGTGGCGGCCCCGATGACCTGGATGAGCACCATCGTGCGCAACCGGGCCCTCGACCGGCTGCGCCGCAACAAGCGGCCGGAGACCCGGTGGGCCGAGCCCGGCGACTTCGACCGGGTGGCCGCCGATGACCCCACGGAGGAGCACAAGCTGCTCCTCAGCGAGGAGGCCGCGGCCCTCCGGGAGTGTCTCGGCGCGCTCAAGGAGAACCAGCGCCAGAGCATCCTGCTGGCCTTCTTCGAAGGGCTCACCCACGAGGAGGTGGCGGCCCGTACCGGTTCGCCCCTGGGCAGCGTGAAGACCTGGATCCGGCGCGGCCTGATGAGGGTGAAAGAGTGTCTGGAATGAGCAAGCGGTTCGAACAATGCCACGAGGCGCTGGCCGCCGAGTACGTGCTGGGCACCCTGCGCGGCCGGGCCCGCGCCCGCTTCGAGCGCCACCTGGCGGGCGACCGCCGGCTGCGCGCCACGGTGACCGACTGGGAGGGCCGGCTGCTGCCGATGACCGAACTGGCCCCGCCGGCGACGCCCCCGGCCTCCGTCTGGAAGGGGATCGAGCGACGTCTCGACGGCGCCCCGCACCGCTCGGTGTGGTCCGCCCTGTGGGGCAGCGTCGCGCTGTGGCGCGGCCTCGGCCTGGCCACCACCGCCGCGCTGCTGATCGCCCTCACCGTGGCACTGCGCCCGGCCGCCCAGCCCACCCCGGTGATCGAGGCGGTGGCGCTGCTGGAGACCCCCGCCGGCCAGGCCGACTGGGTGCTCACCGCCAACCGGGAGAAAGGGCAGATGCTGCTGCGCGCCGTCCACCACCAGCACATCGGCGCCGACCGGCAGTGCCGCCTCTACCTGGAGGGGGACGACGGCTACCGCGCGGTGGCGATCATGCCCGAGGCGGGCGAGCGGACGGTGGACCTCGGCCAGCAGATGGTCAAGGACCTGGTGGGCAAGAAGCTGATCATCTCGGTCGAGCCCAACCACGCCCCCTTCGTCACCCCGACCAACCCCACCCCGCTGAAGAGCCGCTGGGTCACCTTCTGACGGCGGGCGCTGCGCGCCCGCCGTTTGCACCCGCCGAAACGGGTGGTATGTTTGCAGGCACCCACGTTCCCGGAAGAGCCTCCCATGCAGCCGCTCCGCCAGATCTACGAAGACGCCCCCGACTCGATCCCCGTGCCCGAAGCCCTGCGCCACCGCCGCATCGAGCTGATCCTCTGGCCACTGGACGAGGACCCCGAAAGCGCCCTCCCTGCCCGACCCGCCTTTGCCATTGCCGACGTGGAACGGGTGGAGATCCCCTCGCGGGAGGAGCGCAATGCCCGGCGCTCGGAAGACCTGCAGCACCAACAGCGGATTGAAGGGTTGACGATCATCAACCCTTTCGCAAGCTGAACAGATACCCGCCTTCAGCATCGATCAGACTTCTCTGACATCTCATCGGAAAACGTCGCTTTCCCCCCGCCCGCGCCGCCCGAGCGGCGCGGGCGGGGTATAATCGCCGCCCATGGACCCCTCCCCCCTCTCCATCCTGCGCGAGATCTTCGGCTACGAGGCGTTCCGCGGCTCCCAGCAGGCGATCATCGAGACGGTGGCCGCCGGCCACGACGCCCTGGTGCTGATGCCCACCGGCGGCGGCAAGTCGCTCTGCTACCAGATCCCCGCCCTGCTCCGCCCCGGCGTCGGCATCGTCGTATCCCCGCTGATCGCGCTGATGCAGGACCAGGTGGACGCGCTCTGCCAGCTCGGCGTGCGCGCCGCGTTTCTCAACTCCAGCCTCGATATGGAGACCGCCCGCGAGATCGAGGGGCAGTTCCTGCGCGGCGAGCTGGATCTCCTCTACGTCGCCCCCGAACGGTTGATGACCCCCCGCTTCATGGACCTGCTGGACCGCGCCCCGGTGGCGCTGTTCGCCATCGACGAGGCCCACTGCGTCTCCCAATGGGGTCACGACTTCCGCCCGGAGTACCGCCAGCTCGCCGCGCTCCACGAGCGCTTCCCGGAGATCCCGCGGATCGCGCTCACCGCCACCGCCGACACCCCGACCCGCAACGAGATCGTCGAACGGCTCGGCCTGGCGCAGGCCGCCCAGTTCATCTCCGGCTTCGACCGTCCCAACATCCGCTACCGCATCGTCCCCAAGAACAACGGCCGCCAGCAGCTCCTCGCCTTCCTGGAGGCGGAGCACAAGGGGGACGCCGGCATCGTCTACTGCCTCAGCCGCAAGAGTGTCGACGAGACCGCCGCGTGGCTGCGCGGCCAGGGCTGGAACGCGCTCCCCTACCACGCCGGCCTCAACGCCGAGACCCGCCGCCGCCACCAGGAGCGCTTCCTGCGCGAGGAGGGGCTGGTGATGGTCGCCACGGTCGCCTTCGGCATGGGCATCGACAAGCCCGACGTGCGCTTCGTCGCCCACCTCAACCTGCCCAAGAGCATGGAGGCCTACTACCAGGAGACCGGCCGCGCCGGGCGCGACGGCCTGCCCGCCGACGCCTGGCTCGCCTATGGTCTCAACGACGCGGTGACCCTGCGCCAGATGCTCGCCTCCGGCGACGCCCCCGAGGAGCGCAAATGGGTCGAATCGCGCAAGCTCGACGCCATGCTCGGCTACTGCGAGACCACCGAGTGCCGCCGCCGGGTGCTGCTCGCCTACTTCGGCGACGAGCACATCGAACCCTGCGGCAACTGCGACACCTGCCTCGACCCGGTGGAGACCTGGGACGGCACGCAAGCCGCGCAGAAGGCCCTCTCGGCGATCTACCGCACCGGCCAGCGCTTCGGCGTCGGCCACCTGGTGGACGTGCTGCTCGGCAAGGCCAACGACAAGACCGGGCGCTTCGGCCACGACCGGCTCTCGGTGTGGGGCATCGGCGGCGAGCTCAACGCCACCCAGTGGCGCTCGGTGTTCCGCCAACTGGTCGCCGCCGGTCTGGTGGAGGTGGACGTGGAGGGCTACGGCGGCCTGCGCCTGACCGAGAAGGCCCGCCCGATCCTGCGCGGCGAGCAGCCGCTGCGCCTGCGCAAGGACCCAGCCAAGACGAAGAAGGCGGCCGCCCGCGAACGGGCCGAGAAGCGGCTGCGCCCGGAGCTGCCGCGCGACGGCGAGGCGCTGGAGCTGTTCGAATCCTTACGCGAACTGCGCCGCGAGCTGGCCGACGAGCAGGGGGTCCCCCCCTACGTCATCTTCCACGACGCGACGCTCTTGGAGATGATCGAGCGCCGCCCGCGCACCATGGTCCAGATGGGCGAGGTCTCCGGGGTCGGCGCGCGCAAGCTGGAGCGCTACGGCCAGGCCTTCCTCGACGTGCTCGACGTCCACGCCGAGCGCCGCGGCGAGCTCCGCGCGGCCCCCGACCGCGCCCCGGCGCTGCCGCCGCGCAACGCGGAACTCTCCGACACCGAACAGCTCACCCTCGACCTCTTCCGCCAGGGCAAGGGGATCGACGCCATCGCCACCGAGCGCGACCTCAAGGCCCCCACCATCTTCAGTCACTTGGCCGCCGCCATCGGCGCCGGCGAGCTGGAGGTGACCGAGGTGCTCGCCCTGGAGGAGGCGGAGCTGCGCGCCATCGAGGCGGCAATCCTCGACCAGCCGGAGGAGCAGCGCCTCGCCCTCAAGCCGGTCTTCGAGCGGTTCGAGGGGCGCTACGACTACGGCCAGCTCCGCTGCGTGCAGGCCTCCCTGGGCTATGGCGCCTGACAATCCCCAACTATCGGCCGGGATAATCCCCGTAGTGCCGATGATTGACGTCCCACCCACCCCATACCACCATATACCCATAATTGGTACCCAGAGCGCCGTGACATGGCCAAGAACACCAGCATCACCCTGGGCGATCACTTCGACCGCTTTATCGCCGGACAGTTGAAGAGCGGCCGTTACGGATCGGCCAGCGAAGTGGTACGGGCCGGGCTGCGACTGCTGGAAAACAACGAAGCGAAACAGGAGCGCCTCAGACGGTTGCTCGACGAGGGCGAGCGGAGCGGCCTGGTGGAGTACAGCCATGAAGCGCTGATCGCGGAGCTGGACGACGAGGAGCGGTGATGCCCCCCTTCAAGCTCACGGCCGCGGCGAAAAACGACTTGAAGGAGATTGCCCGCCATACCCAACGAAGATGGGGACGTGATCAGCGGAACCGCTACCTCAAGCAGATGGACGACCACTTCCACACGCTGGGTGAATCCCCGTCCCTCGGAACGGCATGCGACGAGATCAAACCCGGCTACCGAAGATTCCCGCAAGGAAGCCACATCATCTTCTACCAAGCCGGCGCCAGCGCCACGATCGAGATCGTGCGCATCCTTCACAAGGGAATGGACTACATTTCGAATCTCTCTTCGACGGAGAAAAACGGGGAGACGACGTGATA
>NZ_BAAHXB010000097.1:0-21602 GCF_054657215.1 Endothiovibrio diazotrophicus | reverse complement strand
GATTCGACGGTGCTACGCTGCCGGACGACTGGACCGCACACCCCATCACCAACCCGACGCCGAACCAACGTCCGTTTGCATAACACCGCCGCCCTCTTCACCGATCGACTCCCTCCCTATCAGAATTCTCCCAATTGATCGCAGAAGGATGCAAAACGGATAATTCAAAAAGACACGATTTGAGAAACACAATGACGACCCACGACTCCGGCTACAAGCACCTCTTCAGCCACCCGGAGCTGGTACGTGACCTGTTGGAGGGGTTCGTCCACGAGGCTTGGGTGAAGGAGCTGGACTTCACCACCCTCGAACGGGTGGCCGGCAGCTACGTCAGCGACGACCTGCGCGAGCGGATTGACGACATGGTCTGGCGGGTCCGCCTCAAGCAGCGCTGGGTCTACGTCTATCTGCTGCTGGAGTTCCAGTCGACCATCGACCTCTTCATGGCGGTGCGTCTGCTCACCTACCTGGGCCTGCTCTACCAGGACCTGATCAATTGACAACCCCCGACGATCTGCCTGAGGTGGAACAGATGCTCGCTGAAGAGACCGACGACTGGACCCTGTCCTGGCGACGTGCCGGGATGGAGGAAGGGCTCGCCAAGGGGCGCGCGGAAGGGCGTGTTGAAGGACGTAGCGAAGGGCGCAGAGAGGGGGAAACCGCGCTGTTGAAACGGCTGCTCTCGTTGCGCTTCGGTCCGCTTCCGCAGTGGGTCGACCGGCGTTTGGACGAGGCCCCGCTGGAAACCCTGGGGCGCTGGGGGGAGCGCATTCTCGACGCGGAAACGCTCGAACAGGTGTTTGCCGAGAGGGATTGATGCCCCGAACAATCAGAAGCGGTACTGGAACGCCACGGAGAGCTGGCGCTCCGGCCTCGGCTGGTCGTTGGGGATCGACACGGAGCCGTCGTAGGCGCTCAGGCTCGGCTCCCGCGCGTCCACGTCGAACAGGTTGTTCACGGTCAGGGCGACTTCCCAGCGGTTGCGCGGGCCCTGGTGGCGCAGCGAGAGATCGACCACGGTGTAGCCGTCGAGCGGGTCCCGGAGATCGCCCGCGGCCCGCGGGCGCTCGCCGATCCAGCTGAGCTGGGTGTCGAGGGACCAGCGCGGGTCGATCGCCCAGTCGGCGCGCAGATAGACCTGATGGTGGGGCGCGTAGCCGGGATCCTGGTCGGTGAGCTCGTCGGTGGATTTCTGGTAGGCGTAGTTGCCACTCAGGGTGAGGGTGTCGCCAGCACGCCACTTCCCCTCCAGCTCGATCCCGTGGCCGCGCTGGCCGCCGTGATTCTGGGCGGTGGCGGGGGCGGCGCCCGGGGGCAGGTAGTCGATCCGGTTCTTCATCTCGTAGACGAAGAAGCTGAGTCCGCCGCGCAGGCGGGAGGTGGGGTGGTAATCCCAGCCCAGCTCGACGGTGTCGATGGTCGGCGGCTCCAGGGAGGCGTTGCCGATCCGTACCGGATTGTTCTGGGCATACTGCTCCAGGAAGGAGGGGGCGCGGAAGGCGCGGCCGTAGAGCAGCTTGGTGGAGAGGTCGTAGTCGGTCGCCCAGACCAGCGAGACGCGCGGGTTGATGGTGGAACCGAAGTCGGAGTAGTCGTCGTAGCGCGCGCCGGCGGTGAGCTGCCAGTCCGGGGCGAAGGCCCACTCGTCCTGGAGCACCAGGAAGAGGTCCTTGCGATGGACCTCGGGCATGTAGACCGCGGCGGTGTCGGTGGTCTCCACCAGGGCCCCGGGGGGACCCACTTTCTCCTCCACCCTGTAGAGGTCGTTGTAGACGTAGCCGCTGCCGAGGCGCAACCGGTGGCCGGAAAAGCCGGTATAGAAGGCCGAGAGGTCCACGCCGGCACGGGTCTCGTAGTGGGCCGGCCGGGCAATCAGGGCGTTCGGTCCGGAGGGGACGACGTAGAGGTTGGTCCACTTGCCGTAGTACATGTGGGAGAGGGCCGCATCCACCTCCCAGTTGGGGGCGAAGTCCGGATTGTGGTAGGTCAGGTCGGCGGTGAAACGGTCCCGGTTCAGTTCGCCCGCGGGGTCGAGCACCTGGATGATGCCCAGGCCGGTACCGAGGTCGCGGCGCCCCTCGTAGGCGCTGCGCAGGCGCCAGTTGCCCTTGGCCAGATCGAGACGCAGATCGAGGGAGTCCCCCCGATTGTTGACCGGATCGGGGGCCAGCGAATAGGGGGTCGCGGAGAGGCCGTCGGCCTCGACGATCGGGCCGGAGCCATCGGTGGTGGAGGCCTCCATCATCAAGGCGACCTCGACGCCGTGCCACTCGTCGCCATGGAGCAGCCACGTCCCCCGGGTGTCGTCGCTGCCGAGGCGCGCGCCCACCTCGGTGCCGTCGATATCCCGCGCGCGCTTGGTGACGACGTTGATCACGCCGGCGAAGGCGTCGGCGCCGTAGAGGGCGGAACCGGGGCCGCGGATCACCTCGATCCGGGCGATCGCGTTGACCGGCATGCCGCCCCAGATGTCCGCCCGGTTGCCCTGGTAGGCGGAGGTGATGGGGATGCCGTTGACCAGCATCAGCACCTCGGGGTTGTGCTCCGAGTAGATGCCGCGGACCACGTAGATGGGGGAGTTGCCGATGTAGTGGTGGGAGACGTGGAGCCCCGCCACCGTCTCCAGGACCTGATCGAGGTCGCTGGCCCCCATCGCGTGGATCTCCTCGGCGGTAATCACCGTGGCGATGGCGGGGGCGTTGGCGACCGGCATTTCGCGGCCGGTGGCCAGCGTGATCAACGCTTGGCCACCGTAGAAATCGGCCAGCGACTCCGGGATCTCCCCGGAATCCGCATGCACGGGGAAGGCGATCAGCCAGCCCCCCAGGGCGGCGATCAGGGGGCTGCGCTCGAATCGAATCACGGTTTTCATTGTCTTGGACTCTGCCGGGTTGAGCGGTGCCACCTTGCCGACGTCCATGTTGCTGCGATCCGGGATCGTTCCGTAAGAACTTCAAGGAGTAAGGAGTACACCAGGACACTCGCCCCAATTTCCGCGTTCACGGCGCTCCCGTCAAGTCTGTAGGAAATTTCCGACAACCCATCGGGCGGAAGGGCACGTCGAGCGCCCGCCCTTGAAGGCCGCCGGCAACCTCCCGACGCGGCACTTGACAGTGCCTCGTCTATCGCACGCCCCGGTGCGCGGGGAGTTCATCCTGCCAGGGCGCGGCCTCTTCGAGCTGGTAGGCCAGACCGAGCAGTACCGCCTCCTCTCCGCGGGCGGCCGCAAAGTGACTGCCGATCGGCAGCCCCGACGGCCCCCGGAACAGCGGCACGCTCATCGCCGGCACCCCGGCGACATTGTGGATCGGGGTATAGCCCGCCAGCCTTCCGGTGTTTTCGATCACCGTATCGAAATCCCGCTCCGGCGACAGGGTGCCGAGTGCCCACGGCTGCACCGGGATCGTCGGGGAGAGCACGGCATCGAAGCCCTTCAGGTACGCCTGCATCCGCTCACCCTGCTCCGTGCAACGTTCGATCGCCCTCTCCTGCGCCCCTTCCGGCTGCTCGCGATACCACTGCATCAGGGCGAGCGTGAACGGCTCGAACGCCTCTTCGCCGATCGCTCGGCCGAGGTGGCCGGCCATCATCTGTGCAAGCCCGTCCACCATGGCCCCGGCGAGGGTGAAGAACGCCTCCCCCACGCCGTTGCCGTCGATCGGCGGGGCTGCGACGGGAATGACCTCGTGGCCGAGCGTTTCGCAGAGCTTGGCGGTCTGCTCAAGCGACTGCGCCACCTCGGGCTCCGGCTCCCGCCCCATCAACGTGGTCCGGTAGACACCGATGCGCAGGCGACGACGCAGCGGCTCGCGGATGAACCCCAGCGGTGATCCCGTCTCCCCCGCAGCGGGCTCGGTCAGCGCCAGCAGCAGCGCGCTGTCGCGCACGCTGCGGCTGACGCAGTGGTCGACCAGCAGGTCGAAGGCGAAGCCCCGCCCGGTGGTGACGCAGCGACCGCGGCCGGGCTTGAAGCCGAATACGCCGCACATCGATGCCGGTATGCGGATCGAGCCGCCGCCGTCGCTGGCGTGGGCGAGCGGGACCATGCCGGCGGCCACCGCCGCCGCCGCGCCGCCCGATGAGCCGCCGGCACTGAGCGCGGTGTTCCACGGATTGCGGGTGACGCCGCTCTGCCGGCTCTCGGTGCTACCGAGCAGGCCGAACTCGGAGGTGGTGCTCTTGCCGAGGGTGATCAGGCCCGCGGCGTCGAGCCGCTCCGTATAGGGTGAGCCCTCCGTCGCGACGTTTTGGGCAAACAGCCGGGAGCCCATCGAGTGGCGCATTCCGGGATACGGGAGAAGGTCCTTGATCAGGAACGGCACCCCGCCGAGCGGGCCGGACGGCGCTGCCTTGGCGCGCGCTCGGGCGAGTTCGAAATCGGTGCTGGCCAGGGCGTTCACCTGCGGCTCCAGGGCCTCGATGCGGGCGATAGCCGCGTCGACCAGCTCCAGGGCGCTCAGCGCTTTCGACGCGACCAGCTCGGCCTGGGCGATGGCATCCAAACGTGAAAGGTCAAGAGTCATGATGGCTCCCATTCGATAAAGACGATCAGGCCGGAAAAAAGCGCCGGCAGGAGCGGCCCCCAGGCTGCGATTGCCTACAGGGATGTAGGTACTTGGCGTGAGCAGGGTGCGGAAGCCGGGCGCCCTCTCCCCCCTACCGCCAACCGAATCGAACCGCCGCACTCCGCCCCGATCGCGGCCTCGGGGCCGCTCCTACAGGGGAACGCGACCGCCGAAAAGGGCGGAACTAACGGATCGGTATCAGGTAATCCATCTGGCTGTCGTGCGACGCCAGATCGAAACGCTCGTCATACACCTCGATCTCCGGCGACTCGATCGGCTCCAGACCCGACTCCGGCAGGTAGCGGGTCCAGACGTTCATGATGAACGCCTGGAATCCCGACACCGGTCCGGTGAAGGTGTACCTGGCGTACTTCTGCGGTGGGATGAGCAATCGAGTCATCCCCTCCGGCGGTGCCACCCGGTCGGCCGCCTCGCAGGCCGCCAGATAGCGGAACACCCCCGCACAGCGGTTCCTCCTCCGCGTGCTCGCCGAGACCACCGACACGCCGTAACAGCAGTTCCGGTCGACGGCATCGATCTCGGCACTGCGGATCCGGAACGCCTCCCACTGCGCCAGCGCCCCGGAGAAATCCGGGTGGTCATAGTCCTTCTGAAGGCCCACCGCCACAAAGTGATCCCATTCAACGATTGCGGGTTTCATCAGGTCCCCCAGTTGGATCTCAAACGCGGATTGCACACCGCGGAACGCCTCTTGCGGACTTCTCACCCGACTGCGAAAGCGTCCCGGCGTGATATCGAACTGGGCCTTGAAGGCGCGGGCAAAACTCTCCTGGGTCTCGTACCCCGCATCCAGGGAGATGTCGAGGATTCGCCGGCGGCTGTTGAGCAGCTCCATCGCCGCCCACTCCAGCCGTCTCTTGCGCATGAAGCCGGCGAAGGTCTCGCCGACCACCAACAGAAAGACCCGGTGGAAGTGGTAGGGAGAGAAGGCGGCGATCCGCGCCACTTCATCGAGTTCGACCAGGGCCGGAAGCCTTTCCCGGGCATAGTTCAGGGCCCGGTTGATTCTCGCGCCGTAGTCACTCATCGACCTCTCCTCGGGTGCGGGTGGGCACAGGTTGCCGGAGGACGAACCGGGCGTTCTGACATTTTTTGCGCAGCGCTCGGGGAACCGCCCTTCAACCGACGCCCATCTGCTGAAACCCGGCGATAGCGCCGCCGATTCCGTTGATCAGCATCTGCACACCGATCACCGCGAGGATCAGCCCCATCATCCGCGTGACCACCTTGATGCCGTTGTCGCCGATGTAGGTGACGATCCGCTCGCCCGAGACGAAAAACACGTAGCTGATGACACAGAGCAGGAGGAATGCGGCGACCGTCACGATGA
This sequence comes from Endothiovibrio diazotrophicus, assembly GCF_054657215.1. Classification (NCBI taxonomy): domain Bacteria; kingdom Pseudomonadati; phylum Pseudomonadota; class Gammaproteobacteria; order Chromatiales; family Thioalkalispiraceae; genus Endothiovibrio; species Endothiovibrio diazotrophicus. Next base: position 15,686 of record NZ_BAAHXB010000097.1, on the reverse strand, counting down.
ACGCCGTCACACCGCCGGAGGAGGAGAAGTTCATGGCGGTGGCGATGGTCCCGGGCCCGGCGAGGATCGGCATCGCCAGCGGCGTGATGGCCACCTCCAGCTCGGCCTCCAGGCTGGTCTGCTTGTCCTCGTCGCTGGGGTGTTGCACCGGGGAGTGCTCGCCGCCGTGCAGCATCTGGTAGCCGATCAGTGCCACCAGCACGCCGCCCATGATGCGGAAGGCCGACAGGGTGATGCCGAACAGCTCGAAGATCAGCTTACCGGCCGCCGAGAAGACCACGATGATGACGAAACTGGTGACCAGCGCCTTGAAGGCGACCTTGCGCCGGGTGCGCAAATCGTCCTCGGCGGTGAGCCCCAGAAACACCGGGGTATTGGCGATCGGATTCATGATGGCGAAGAACCCCATGAAGACCGAGAACGCGTGGCTGATGAAAGTGTCCATGTCGATCGTCACCTCCTCTTGCGGGTTCGAACGCGGGCCGCGAAAAAGCGTTCATCGGGCCCACCTCGCGGAGCGACCATTCTCCTCCGTACCCGACATAGATCAAGGCGCAGCGCCGCCCCGCCCGCGAGACTCCCGTCCATGTCTCCCGTCACGCCCCCCCTCCTCGTCTGACCTCCTCATGGAAGAGCAGGTAGGCGAACTCTGGCACCGCCTCGTCACCCGCCTGGCGGAAGGGCCCAACATCCGCGCGGCGGTGCGGCTGGCGGAGGTGGAACGCACCGTCGGGGTGCTGTTCCGGGCGCTCGGCGGCGACGGCGGGCTGCGCGTGGAGGCGGCCGAGGCCACCGGCAACCGCGCCCGCCGCCGCTGGCTGGCGCGGATCGCCGGCAGCGGCGAGCGGGTGGCGCTGGCCTGGCGCGACGAGCAGGCGTTGCGCCTGCCGCCGGTGGTGGCGTGGTTCGCCGAGCGGGCGCTCAATCGCGACCTCTATCTGTGGCTGGCGGCCCTGGCGGCGGCCGACGACGGCGCGGCGGGCGACTGGTTCTCCCGCAACCGCGCCCTCACCCGCCTCGCCCTCGGCCGCTTTCCCGGCATGGCCGCCCGCTACCGGCGGCTGGTGGCGGCCCACCTGGAGCAGCGCCTGGCGCCGGAACGGCTGCCGGCAGACGAGGCGGCGGCGGAGCGGGCGGTGCGCCTGGCGCTGGTCGATCCCGCTTCCGGCGGGACGCTGCCCGCCGCCCGCCGCCCGCCCCAACCGGTGCCGCTGTGGTTCCATCCCGATCCGCCGCGGTCCGCCGCCGGCACCGACTCGGCCGAAGGTGACGGCGAGGCCGGCGATAGCGGTCGCGGCAAGGAAGTGGAAGAGATGGGCCGGCGCCGGGCGGAGCGGGTCGATGAGCCGGAGCCGGATCGCGGGCTGGTGACGGTGCGCATGGAGAACATCCTCACCCTCGGCGACTATGTCGGCGTCGATCGCGGCAGCGAGGAGGAGGAGGAGCTGGAGCAGGCCGAGCAGGCGGCCCGCGACATGGAGCGGATCGCGGTCAGCCGCGACCGCCGGACCAGGGGGGCGCGCCTCAAGTTCGACCTCGACCTGCCCGCCGAGGCGGAGGACGACCGGGTGCTCGGCGAAGGCATCCTGCTGCCGGAGTGGGACTGGAAGCGCCGGAGGCTGGTGGCCGACCACTGCCGGATCGTGCCGCTGGTGGCGGCACAAGCCGAACCGTGCGAACTGCCGGCGCGGCTGCGGCGCACCGCCCGGCGGCTACGCAGCCAGTTCCAGGCGCTGGCCCCGGCGCGGGTCTGGCACCGCGCCCAGCCCGACGGCCAGGAGATCGACCTCGACGCCTGGCTGCGCCACACCGCCGACCGCGAGGCGGGCCACGGGAGCGCCGCCGCCCCGCTCTACCGCGAACTGCGCCAGGGCGCGCGGGACCTCGCCTGCCTGCTGATGGCGGACCTCTCGCTCTCCACCGACAGCTGGATCGACGACCACCACCGGGTGATCGAGGTGATCCGCGACAGCCTGCTGCTGTTCGCCGAGAGCCTCGCCGCCACCGGCGACCGCTTCGCCCTCCACGGCTTCTCCTCGCGCCGCCGCGATCCGGTGCGGGTACACACCCTAAAAGGCTTCGACGAGCCCTACGGCGGTACGATCCGCGGCCGCATCGAGGCGCTGCGCCCCGGCTACTACACCCGCCTCGGCGCCGCCATCCGCTACGCCACCCGGCTCCTCGAAGCGCAAGCCGCCGGCCGCCGGCTGCTGCTGATCCTCACCGACGGCAAGCCCAACGACCTCGACCGCTACGAGGGGCGCTACGGCATCGAGGACACCCGCCAGGCGATCCACGCCGCGCGCCGGCGCGGGCTGCAACCGTTCTGCGTAACCATCGACCGCAAGGGGAGCGAGTATCTGCCGCATCTCTTCGGCAGCGGCGGCTTCGTGGTGATCCGCCGGCCGCAGGAGCTGCCGGGCCGGTTGCCGCTGCTCTACGCCCGGCTCACCGCCGGCTCCGTGTAGGAGCGGCCCCGAGGCCGCGATTGCCTACAGGGATGGACAGGTACTTGGCGTGAGCAGGATGCGGAAGCCGGACGCCGTCTCCGCCCCTCCCGCAAACCAAGCCGAAACGCCGCACTCCGCACCGATCGCGGCCTGGGGGCCGCTCCTACGGTGAGCGCCCAAGCACAGTGAACCTACCCGTGAACCCCATCCGCCTCGCCCCGGTCCCCTTTCAACCCAACCTACGGGCCGGGACGGAGAAACGGGAGTCGTAGGTTGGGTTGAGCGCGAGCGAAGCCCAACGAGCGATTGCTCAGGGGGCGTCGCTTCCCGTCTCATCTGCCGACTCAACGGTCGTCCATCACCGACAGGTAGGCAAGGATGTCACGCAGCTCCGCGGGGCTGAACTCTGCCAGCAGCCGCTCCTCCGGCGCGTCGGCATCGTGGATCCGTTCGCCGACGAGGTACTTCTTCACCTGCCGTTGCAGGTAACCGGTGTACTGCCCGGCGAGCATCGGTACCGCCTTGTCCGCGCGCCCCGCGCCGTGTTCACCGTGGCAGGTGCGACACTCCCGGCGATAGAGCTTCCCGCCCGCCGGCACGTCGCCGGGCGCACGCGGGATGTTGAGCACCCGCTTCGCCGCCAGCAGCCGGGCGTAGGCGTCGAATCCCGGCGCCTCCTCGTCGGCCGGCGGCAGCCGGGTCTGCAGGCGGATGGCGGCGAGGTAGGCGGAGATGTCCTCGATATCCTCGTCGGGCAGCTCGCGCTTGGCGGTGTGCGGCAGCATCGGCATGTTGGCGCGGATGCGGGCGCGGAACAGGCGCAGTTGGCGGGCGATGTAGCCGGCGGGCTGGCCGGCCAGCCGCGGGTACTCCCCCGCCTTGCCCCCCTCGCCGAACTCACCATGACACCCCGCGCACACCTCGTTGATCTCCTCGCCGATCTGCGGATCGGGCTCGCGAGCGGTGGCCGGTAGGGTGACGGAGAGGAGCAGCAGGAAGACGACGAGAGTGCGGATCATCGGCGGTGACTTCGTAGAAACGGCGTTCGTTGCAATAGAGGAAGGATTCGGCCCATCGAGATTGATCGATCGGCCCCTCGCGCGCCCTGTAGGAGCGGCCCCCAGGCCGCGATCGGTGCGGAGTGAGGCGTCTCCGCCCGGCAGGCGGGAGAAGCGGTGAGGACGCCCGGCTTCCGCATCCTGGTCACGCCAAGTACCTACATCCCTGTAGGCAATCGCGGCCTACAGTGCAGCGGCAGAACGGCGGGCGACGAAGCGGAAGGGCGCCTCGATCAGGCCCTCGCCGGTATGGACCAGCACCCGCGCCTGCCACGCCATGGTGTCGCGCACGCAGACCGGCAGCATCGCCCGGCCGTGATAGCTCCCCCCCTCCCCCGCCAGGGCGATGCGGTTGTAGCCCATGTTCATCTTCACCCCCTGGAAGTCCACCTCCACCCCGTCCACCGCGCGGCCGTCGATCCGCGCCGCCACCTGCAACGGCACCATCGGCGCCAGCGGCCGCGGCGTCAGCGAGAGGAGCAGCTCGCCGCCACCGGGCAGCGGCGAGACGCAGGCCCCGGCGGAGAGGTCGCAAGCCGGATCGAGGGCGGCACTGGCGGCCACCTCGGGATAGAGCACCGGCCACGCCTTGTGCGCCGCCACCGCCACCGCGGCCACCCCGAGCACGGCGACCGCGACCCACACCATCCGGATTTTCATGGCAGATCCCCCCTGCGGAACCAGAGAAAGCCCGCGCCCGCGCAGAGCCCGCCGAGGAGCAGCGGATAGAGCGTGGCGTAGGCCATGTAGCCGGCCTGGCCGAAGTGGTCGAGGATCACGTAGGCGGTCGGCCCGAGCAGCACCAGCTGCGGATCGAAGAGCATCATCGTCGCGGTGCGGAACACCTGCATCGGATTGAGCAGGGCGATCGCCACCGCACTCTCCGGCGGCAGCGCCTCACGCACCAGCACGCCGAGCAGGATCAGCTCGAGGAACAGCAGCAGGGTCAGCCAGACGACGAAGGCCGCCCCCTGGGCGACGTCGCTGGAGCGGGCGAGGCTGGAGATCAGCATGCCGATGCCGAGGAAACACCAGGCCAGCGCCATCAGCAGGCCGCTGTAGTAGCCGACCAGCGACCACGGCACCGCCGCCCCCTTCAGCGCGCCCCAGGCGACCGCCAACGCCATCGCCAGCAACACCGGCAGGAACACCACCACGAAGCGCCCGAGCAGCTTGCCCCAGTACCAGGCGCCGAGGCCGATCGGCAGCGACAGCAGGTACTCGAACACCCCCGCCTCGCGGTCGCCGGCCACCGAGCGCACGGTGGTCACCAGTACGAACACCGGCAGGATCGCCATGGTCAGCTGGATGTAGGTGACCAGGATCCGCGACAGCCCGCTGAAACCCATGATCCGCGACTCGGTGACGCCGAAGGCGAAGAGCACCACCACCACCCCGCCGAAGACCAGCGAGTAGACCGCGAACCAGCGGGCGCGCAGCGATTCGAGGATGTCGCTGTAGGCGGTCAGCCAGAGATGCTTCATCGCCCGACCCTCGAAGCGAAGAGAAGAGGAAGAGGGTCCGCAAATGAACGCGAATGAACGCAAATGAAGAAGAGGCCAAAAACCCGGGTAGGGTGTGCCGACGACAGGAGGCGCACCACGCTCCGAATGGTGCGCCTCGTCCCTCGGCACACCCTACCCCACGACGACGAAATACAGAGAAGAGGTGAACCGCAGATTTCGCAGATGAACGCAGATTCGAAGACGAGTGAATCTGCGCCAATCTGCGAAATCTGCGGTTGATATCTCTTTTCTTCCGATTTGCGTTCATTTGCGTTCATTCGCGGACCTCTTCCTCTTCAATGGCCGTTGAAACGGCGCTCCTCGTCGAACACCAGGGCCTTCGCGCGGGCGAAATCGAGACCGCCGGGGGCGGGCTCCGGCTGGGCGCCGAGGCCGTACTCCATCGGCGTCACCTGACCGGTGAGGTAGGTGGCGCGACGGGCGTCGATCCAGGTGCCGTTGCGCCAGTCGTTGACCCAGATCTCGGTGCTCGCGGCGTCCCTGAACGGCTTCTCCTCCAGCCAGATCAGCGCGCAGCCGAGGTCGTCGAACAGCGCCACCCGCGAGCGCCCGCCCGCTTCCTGCCAGCGCACCTGGGCGGCGTGGTGGGGATCGGAGAGCGCCATCCGGCAGCGGTCGCACACCTGGCGGTCCCAGTGCACCTCCACCGGGCCGGTGCCGGGGTCGCCGCCGCAACCGCTGAGCAACACAATCAGAAAGAGGGTCCGCAAATGAACGCCAATGAACGCGAATGACGAGGATTTGAACGAAACCGACGGCGCCAAAATCCCGGGTAGGGTGTGCCGACGATAGGAGGCGCACCACTTTCGGAATGGTGCGCCTCGTCCGTCGGCACACCCTACGCCATGACCAAGCTCAACCATTAATCACCTCCCGCAGCGGCACGGCCGCCGGCTCCTCGTCGAGATGGATGTGGGCGAGCAGCGCCGCGTAGCGCGACAGCATGCCGAGAAAGCGCAGCCGGTCGGGGCCGGCCACCCGGCCACTCCAGTTGAGGCCGTCGGCGCTGCCGCTGAAGCCCCACTCGGCGATCGCCCGGGCGAACGCCGCCTCCGCGCGCAGCAGACCGACCCGGCAGTGGAGCCGGCTGGAGAGGTCGACCAGGTCGGCCACGGCGTCGTCGAGCGCCACCCGCCCGCGATCCAGCTCCACCACCCGGTTGACCAGCGACGCCACCTCGTCGAGGCGGTGGCTGGAGATCAGCATGGCGGCGCGCTCGCGCCGCTCGGCGAGCAGTTGGAAGAAGGTGTGGCGCGCCTCCGGATCGAGGTTGGCGGCGGGCTCGTCGAGCACCAGCACCTCGGCCTCGCGACCCAGCGCGATGGCGATCAGCAGCTTCTGCTTCTGGCCGCCGGAGAGGCGCACGAAGGGTTGATGGCGGCAGCGCTCCAGGTCGAGGCCGAGGCGCGCGGCGACCCGCGCCATCGCCGCCGGATCGGCGTCGCACACCCCGGCGGCGAAGCGCACCAGCTGCGCCACCGGCATCTTCAGCGGCGGCGGCAGCTGCGGCACGAAACCGACCCGCGCCAGCACCTCGCGACGGTGGCGGCGTGGATCGAGGCCGTCGATGGTCACCGAACCCTCGCAGGTGTATTCGCCGAGCAGGCAGCGGATCAGGGTGGTCTTGCCGGCGCCGTTGGAGCCGACCAGCGCCACCCGGTGGCCGCGCTCGACGGTCAGATCGATGCCGTCCAGCACCGGCGGTTTGCGGAAGCGCTTGACCAGATGTTCGAAGCGGATCATTTCAGCCTCTCCAGCCCCTTGAAGGTGAAGCGCAGCGAGTCGGTCGGACAGATGTCGATACAGAGGCCGCAACGGGTGCAGTCGGCACCGACGTCGGTGGTCAGTTCGCCGGCCCGGCCACGGATGGTCAGGTCGAGCACATGGGGCACCAGACAGACCTTGCGGCAGTCCCCCTCGTGGTGGCAGCGGCGCACGTCGTACTGCACACGCAGCGGCGAGAGCAGGCCGACCACCCCGTAGGTGACGCCGATCGGGCAGACGTAGCGGCACCAGGCGCGGCGCGAGACCAGCACCTCGAAGGCGAGCAGCGCGAGCACCCAGAGCAGTGCCAGACCGGGGCCGTAGATCAGCGCGCGGCTGACGATGCCGGTGGGCGAGAGGGTCTCGAAGAGGGTGTAGCCGGTGGCCGCGGTGAGTACGACGAAGAGCAGGTAGAACACGGTGCGCGTGCCGCGATGGAACTTCACCTGAGCGGGCCACTTGCGCGCCGCCAGCTTGAGGTGGAGCCACTCCGCCCCCTCGGCCAGCAGGTGGTAGGGGCAGGCCCAGGAGCAGAAGGTGCGCCCGCCGAGCAGCCACCACATCACGAACACCGTGGTGGTACCGATCAGCAGATTGAGCACCACGTGCTTGTAGGCGAGCGTCACCTGCAAAGCGGAGTTGAGATCGGCGAAGTGGAAGCCGACGAAGCGCGAGGCGGTCATCGCCCCCTCCAGCAGTTGCACGTCGAAGGTGTAGGAGAGGAGGAACAGCAGGTTCACCGCGATCAGCGTGGCCCAGCGGCGGTTGCGCCACTTGTGCCGGGTGCGGGCACGGGCGTGGGCGATCTCGATGGCGCGGATCTCCGCTTTGGTCACCTTCTCCCGGCGCTTCAGTAGGTGAATCTCCCTCACCTCCGGGCGGATCGCCTCCGCCGCCGGCTTGCGCGGGGCGAAGCCGATCAATTGCCTGAGGGATTCGACGAAGTAACCCACCCTACTCTCCTAGCGGACGATGAACGTTGGGTAGGGTGTGCCGACGATAGGAGGCGCACCGGTCGGAGAGCGGTGCGCCTCGTACCTCGGCACACCCTACCCACACCGTCACTTCCCCACCTTCGTTCACCCGCCTCTTCATATACATCACTTAACCGATCCCACCGGGCGCGGCCTGATCGATCTCGATGACGATCGCCGCCGGCTCCGGCGGGCAGACCATCTCGCACACCCCGCAGCCGACGCAGCCGTCGAGGAGCTGCGGGCGCATGGTGCCGTCGCCCTCCGCGCGCAGCGCAATCGCATGGCGCGGCGGGCACTGATTGGGGTCGCCCGAAGGCGGCGTGCCCGCCTCGCACTGGGCGATGCGCAGCTCGATCGGGCACTGGCGCACGCAGAGGTCGCACAGCGCCAGGTCGTAGGGGTGCTCGGCCACCGGCAGCGGGTTCCAACGATCCACCTCGGCGTAGCGCAGCCGACCGGCGAACGGCGCCTCGCGGGCCGGCCCCCGCACCCCCCGCCCCTGGATCGCCAGACACCTCTCGGGGCGAGCGAGACGGGCGAAGCCCATCCGCGACTGCGCCGGGTAGTCGATCTCGTGGGTCAAGGCGCCGGTGGGACAGGCGAGCACGCACTGCAACCCGTCGCAGGAGAAGTCGCAGGCCTGTTCGCGCGCGGCGATGTAGGGCACGCCGACGCCCACCCCCTCATCCAGATCGGCCAAGCGGATCGCCTCCACCGGGCAGACCTGCACGCACTGGCCGCACTTGATGCAGGCGGAGAGGAACTCCCGTTCGTCGAGCAGCCGCTTCAGCGCCCCCGGCGGGCGCAGCCGGGCGCCGGCACCGCCCACCGTCGGCAGCAGACCGAGCAGCACCGCGGCGGTGACGCCGACGGTGAGCCCGGCCGAGCGCAGGAACTCGCGGCGGTTCTGCTCGCGGCGTTTGGCGCCGAGCGGTGCCTTGCCGCTCACGGCCTTCTCCCCAGGGAGCGCAGTAGCCTCTCGTAGGAGTCGGGCGCGGCCGGTTTTGCGCCATCGGCCGGCGCAGAAGGCGACGCCGCCGGTGGCTCGGCCGCCGCGGCCTCCGCCACCTTCAGGTGCGGTCGCGGATCACGCAGCAGCAGGCTCGGCGCGGTGAACGGCGCCAGCCGTTCGAGGAAGTCGAGCACCTCCAGCATCGGCGAGCCCTTGAAGAACTGGGCGGCGGGCCGGTCCATCCACAGCCGGTCGGCGTAGCGGTAGAGTTCGAACGGGGTATCGCCGATGCCGTCGTGGTTGCGGTCGAAGCCCTCGTAGCGATCCCAGTAGTTGTCCTCCCACAGGTTGCGGTTGGCGGTCTCGCCGCCCTCCACCACCACCTCGGTGAGGTTGCCCTTGAAGCGGTTGGCGCGGAACTCGTTGCCGTGCCAGTCGTTGAGAAAACGCACCCCGACGCCGTTGTAGGCGACCAGGTTGTCGCGCACCCGGTTGGTGGTGTCGGGCTGATAGGGGGAGACGTCGAGGTAGAGACCGACGGCGTTGTGCAGCAGCCGGTTGCCCTCGATGGTCACGTCCGAGGTCTCCTTGAAGCCGATGCCGATACCGGTGGGGCCGCTGGCCCGCGCGATGTCGTTGCGGCGGATCTCCACCCCGTCGCTGTACATCAGGAAGATCCCCACCGAGTTGTCCCAATAGCGGTTGTCCTCCACCTTGTTGTACTGGGCGTACATGAAGTGCAGCGCGTAGCGCCCGCCGCTCGCTTGGTTGCGGGCGATCAGGTTGTCCTTCGAGTACCACACCACGGTGTCGCGCGAGTCGCGGATCTCGTTGTCGGTGATCTGGTTGCCGAAGCTGTACCAGAGGCGGATGGCGTCACCGCGCTGGCCGAGCGGTGCCTCCTTCGAGCGGATGCGGTTGCGCCGCACGATATTGTTGCTCGACTGCTGCAGGTCGACGCCAAACAGACAGTCGTCGATCACGTTGTCCTTGACCACGTTGAAGTCGCCGCGCACCTGCACCGCGGCATCGATGTCGTTGTGCGAGCTGCCGGAGCCGGTCAGGTGGAGGCCGCGCAGGGTGGCGCCGTCGGTGTCGAGGAGGATCACCGAGCCGTGGCCGCCGGCATCGACGGTCACCTTGCCGCCGCCGTCGATGGTGATCGGGCGGTTGACCACCACCGGTCCGGCGTAGCGGCCCGGAGACAGCGTCAAGGTGCCGTGGTCGGGGGTGGCATCGACCAGCGGCTGGAGCTGGGGGTGGGCCGTCGCCGTGCGATGCCCCCCCACGGTGGCCCACGCGGCGACCCCGCCGGCACTCAGGCAGGCACTCAGCAGCAGCATCGGCAGCGCCCTCAATCGGTACCTCCCCGGCGCCACTCGCGGCGCCGCAGCAGCGCCGCGAGACCGAGCAGCGCACTCGTCGCCAGCATCAGGAAGAAGCCGATGTAGGGGTAGGAGTGGGTGGCGAACTGGGCCACCTTGCCCTGGCCGAACACCGTCGGCATGAACGGCTTGACGGTGAACGCGCCCATCGCGTTGAGGCTGTGGCCGTACCACCAGAGCCAGGCGGAGTAGTCGATGAGGAAAAAGAGCGGCAGCGCCATCGGCACCCCCACCAGCAGCCAGTAGAGCGGGCCGCCGTTGCGCCGCGCGCCCCATACCAGCAGCGCCATCGCCGCGAGGATCCCGACGAAGACCAGGTAGAAGGCCCCCTTCAGGGTCGCCACCATGGGAGCGATCTTGGCCGGCTCGTTGAAGTAGCGCCCCAGGCTCTTCTCGTAGTGCCAGAGCAGCATCTGCGCGCCGCTGCCGTTCCACTCGCCCAACGCGGCGGGGCGCTGGCGGTCCTTGGCGAAGGTGGCCTGGAGGTGACGGATCATCTTCCCCTTCTCGCTCAGCGGTGCCGCGGGGGCCTGCGTCTCCTCAGGTCCCTTCACCACCACGCCGCTCTTCGCCAGCTCCGCCTTCAGCCGTGCGAGCAGCGCACTGCCGGCGGAGGCGTTGCCGCTGTCGGCGCCGGTGTCCTGATCGAGCGCGGTGACCAGCGCCTCCAGGTAACCCTCGCTCTGGTAGCGCAGGCCGTTGTCACTGAAGAAGGTGAGCGCCATCCAGCCGGCGACGGCGGCGAAACCCGCCGCGGTGACGATCACCCGCAACCGTGGCGCCGGCACCACGAAGCCCACCAGCATCACCCCCAGCATCGCCATCAGGAACGGCCCGAAGGCGCGCTCCACGGCACCGCCGGCGGCGATCGGGTACATGCCGACGTAGTGGTTGATGGTGTCCATCTCGTGGACGCAGTCGAGCGCCTCGCTCTCGGCCACCTCGGCCTTCTCCACCGGGCGGCAGCCGTTGAACACGCCGTTCATGTGGAAGTGGATGCGCACCCCGTCGGGGAACGCCTCCGGCGGGTAGTTGGGGGCGGTCAGCGAGACCCACCAGATCGGCGCGTAGAAGATCGCCACCAGCAGGCCGAGGGCGGCCAGGGTGAGGCCGAAGACGGTGAGGCGGGCTTTGGTAACTGGCGTTGCAGTCATGGAGGGCGGCGCTCTGGAGCGCGACGCCCGCGGCAGGTAGCCACCGCGAACGCCGCGGCAGGGATCAATCGAAGTCGGGGTTCTTCCACTCGGGCGAGGGGGCCAACTGGTCGGCGGGCACCGGGATGCGCGAGACGTAGTTGATCACCTGCTTCATGTCCTGATCGGAGAAGTCCTTGATCTGCTTGACCATGTCGGGGTTGGCGTTGCGCCGCTTGCCGTCGCGGATCCATTCGAACTGGCGCAGCATGTACTTGTAGTGCTGGCCGTTGATCCGCGGGTAGAACTTCTCGGCGTTGCCCAGACCGGTCTCGCCGTGACACTTGACGCAGTTGTCGGCGAAGAGCTGCTTGCCCTTCTCGAACTCCGGCGTTCCCTCCGCCCACTCCCCCTTGCCGTTGGCCGGGTTCATCGGCAGCTTCTCGATGTAGGCGACCACGTCGGCCAGGGCCTGGGCGCTGCCGATGGATTCCGGCAGGGCGAAGGGGTACATGGTCGGGTTGTCGCGGTTGCCGGCGCGGATGTCGGCGAGCTGCTTGATCAGCACGCCGGCGCTCTGGCCGGCGAGCTGCGGGAAGGTGCCGTCCTCGGTGCCCCACCCCTCGGGGCGGTGGCAGGCGGAGCAGACCTCGAAGACGTCCCGGCCATTCTCCAGGTCGGGGGTCAGGTGCATCGCCTCGTCCTTCTCGCCACCGCTCTCGTTCCAGGCCCAGGCGCCGCTCGCCAGCGCCAGCCCCAGCGCCGCCACCGTGGCGGTCAGTACGGGTTTCAGGGTCATCGTCGTTCTCCGGAGAAATCTTTTGGTGAATCAATGATCTGGGAGATCATCCAGGGGTTTAAGGTCCCACGGACGGAGGTGTCTCTCCTTGACGTTGGTCAATCGGTTCCGGCGTCGGCACCACTCACCCCTGTAGGAGCGGCCCCTAGGCCGCGATTGCCTACAGGGATGTAGGTACTTGGCGTGAGCAGGATGCGGAAGCCGGGCGCCCTTTCCATATATCCCCCGCATGCCTTGAGAAAGGCCGTGCCTCGAACCATCGCGGCCTCGGGGCCGCTCCTACAAGGTCGGTCAGCCCGCCCCGGCTGTAGGAGCGGCCCCTAGGCCGCGATTGCCTACAGGGATGTAGGTACTTGGCGTAAGCAGGATGCGGAAGCCGGGCGCCCTTTCCGTTTATCCCCCGCATCTCACGGAAAGGCCGTGCCTCGAACCATCGCGGCCTCGGGGCCGCTCCTACAGGGAAGGGCGTGCCTTACTTGGCACTCGCCCAGCGCAGGCCGGCGAGCCACTTCGCCACCGCCGCCATCTCCTCGTCGTTGACCATGTGCATGATCCCCTTCATCGCGGCGGTCATACCATTGTTGCGCGCGCCGCTCTTGATGTCCTTCATCTGCTGCAACAGGTAGCCCTCGTTCTGCCCCGCCAGACGCGGGTAGATGGGCAGGATCGGGGTGGCGGCGTCCTTGCCGTGACAGGCGGTGCAGCCCCCCTTCGCCGGGTTCTTGAAGATCGCCTCGCCATCCAGCTCGGCGGCCCGGGTCGCGGCGGCCAGCGCCATCCCCAACCCACAGACCGCCACCATCAACAACATCTTCATGCTCTTCTGCTCCGAATGGAAAATGGGACCCGATCGCGTCGGGTCGGACCGATCCTCTGCGTAGGGCGGAATAGCGGCAGCGTAATCCGCCGGAACGGGGGCACCTTCACCGCGGGCTGCTCCGATCCGGCGGACTGCGCCAGCGCAAATCCGCCCTACGGGGTTTCGACTCGACGACACCGGGAGAGATGATCACTTCACCTTCTTGGCGCCGCCCTGCTCCAGGTAGGTCTTGGCGCGCAGACCGAGATCCGCGGTCTTCACCTGGTACTGCCACCACTGGTTGGCCCACAGCATGGCGTTCTGCCAATCCTGCTTGGCCGCGGCCGCCTCGGACTTGGCGCGCGCCTCCTTGGCGAAGCCGAGCTGGTCGGTGGCATCCTCCACCAGGGCAACCACGGTGGGGAAGTCCTGGTAGTTGTGGCTGGTGATGAAGCCGACCACCGCGTCGATCACCGCCTGGGTCTCCAGGTTGGTCTTCACCTGGGTCTCGTAGTCCGCCTTGCTGTAGGCGACCCCCTCCTCCATGCCGGCGCCGGCCTTCGCCTGGTAGCCCTTCGGCTTGACCAGCAGGTAGCCCTCCATCTCCAGGTGCAGCGCGGAGCAGAACTCGGTGCAGTAGTAGGGGAAGACCCCCTCCTTGTCGGCGACGAAGCGGGCGGTGGCGGTCTTGCCCGGCTCCAGCGAGAGCTGCACGTTCTGGCCGTATAGGGCGAAGCCATGCACCTCGTCCTCGGCGCGCTCCAGGTTGGTCAGGTGGATCACCACCTCGTCACCCTGCTCGGCCTCGATGATCTCGGGGGTGATGTGGGAGCGAATGGTGGTGCCGAAGACCTCCACCTTGCAGTGACCCGAGGTGTCGCAGCTGCGTTCGGTCTTCTCCCGCCCGGCGCGGGTCTTGAAGGGCGAACGCTTGTCCTCGCGACTGTTCCAGCCGGACTTGTAGCGCACCGCCGGCTTCAGCTTGTCGGCCTTGATCGCCACCGCGTAGTGGGGCTCGCCCAACGGCAGCGGCATGTCGTAGAGCAGCTCCATCTGGTCGCCGCTGATGTCGATCAGCTGGTGGTTCTGCGGGTGCAGCGGGCCCACCGGGTCGAAGCGGTCGATGGCCAGCTTATTGAGCGCCACCAGGTACTTGCCGTCGGGGTCGACGGTGTCGCCCTCCATCGTCATCAGGTGGCCGATGTTGTAGTGGATGGAGATCTTGTCGAGCACCTTGCCCTTGCAGTAGTCCCACTTGCCGACCATCGAGTCGACGTAGAGCGAGGTGTAGGCGACACACGGGGTGGAGTCGAACTGGGTGTGCAGCACGTCCTGCATCTTGATGATCGGGATGCCGTAGGCGTCCTTACCCTCGAAATCGCCGCTCTTGATCGCCGCCTGGATCTTGTCGAAGCTGTAGACCGAGGTGTGGCTGTCGAGCTTGCCCGAGACGATGATGAACTTGCCGTCCGGCGAGACGTCGACGCCGTGCGGCGACTTCGGTTCGGGGATCAGGAACAGCACCCCCTCCTCGACCGCGGTGGCGATATCGAGCACGTGGTGGCCGTTGATGATCTTCGCCTTGCCCGCCTTGACCAGCTCGGCGGCCCGCTTCCAGTTGACCACGTGCATGAAGTCGGTGTCCTTGGCCGAGCAGCCGGCCTCGAAGGGGGGCCGTCCGCGCTCGATGCCGCCGACGTAGCGCTCGGAGCAGAACGAGTTGGTGAACGACCAGCCGTCACTGGGCCCCTTGCCGAAGTCCGACAGGTCCTGGCTGTAGGGGGGCGCCATCACGGTGAAGGAGTCCTCCGGCTTGATCCGCCCCGCCTTGCGATCGAAGCGCCAGTAGGTGATACCGCCGCGGTACTTGCTGTTGAACTCCTCCAGCGGCACGAACTTGTTCTCGAAGGGCGCCGGGTACTGCGCCGCCTCCATCACGTAGTCGGTGTTCTCGGAGACGAAGGTGCCGCCGTGGGAGGACTTGAACAGCGGGTTGACGACGATCTGCTTGGTCTCGAAGTCGTGCAGGTCGATCACCGCGACGCGCGGGTTGGCCTTGTCGTTGATGAACAGATACTGACCGTCGTAGTCGCCGTTGGTCTCGGAGAGCGCCGGGTGGTGGGTATCGCCGAAGTTGATCTGCTTGCCGTTGATCTTCCCCTCGGCGAGCACCGCCTTGGACTCCTCGTCGAAGCCGTAGCCCTGCCACGGCTCCGGGGTAAAGACCGCGATGTACTTGAGGATGCGCATCGACGGGATGCCGTAGACGATCACCTGACCGCTCTGGCCGCCGGAGCTGAAGACGATGTACTCGTCGCGCTTGCCGGTGGGCACGTAGGTCTTGGCGGCGGCCAGCACATCCTTCTGGGTGAGGCCGCGCGCCTTCATCACCTGATCGAGGCTGGTCGAGGCAACCGCGTGGCCGCCCCCTCCCAGTCCGGCGGCGAGGCCGAACAGCAACGGCACGAGCCGTTTGGCGAATGGTTTGCTCATTGGCGTCTTCCCCTTGGGTTGAGAGATGGCCGCCAAAACCGACGGCCGAAAAGCGCAAAGGATCACGACGCAAAGTAGAGCCTCCAGGGCACCGGAGGCACCTTGATAATTGTCAAACGGGTGTGGCAGATGACGCGCTGATCGCGTCAAATGACACACCCGTCTCCGCTCAGGCGCTGCTTTTCAACACGAAGGGCAGGAAGGGAAACGGAGGACGAAAAGGGGGACCGATGGTTGGCGGGACCCTGCCGACCACGGGCATCGTCACTTCGATTGACGTTTTTTCCAACACGGAGGGCTGTGTCTGAATTACGTGTTGCGATCGATAGCTGGCGCCGCAATTCACTGTG